>NC_018632.1:4500000-4653851 GCF_000172635.2 Alteromonas macleodii ATCC 27126
TAATGAAAAGCTAAATCGTTGTCTGATTCAGGTCCTTCATATTGAATAGGTTTAATATTTTCAAAATAAGCTGACATAATTTAGCGCTCCGTTGACGTTTGAGATAAAGGCGATACCGCTTGCTGAATAGCGGGATAAAGCGAAACGAATAGGTTTCGTCTTCGCTGATAAATTTGATGATGCTCTGCATTTGGGTTGTGGGTATCAACCAGAGGTGGCGATCCACACACATTTTGCACTTGACTGTTTTCGCAGGTTCCCAGTTGAGCCAACCTTGCAGCTCCTAGTGCTGGGCCGACATCTCCTCCCTGCTTGTAAGAAAGTTTTAGGTTTAAGATATCCGCCATCATTTGTCGCCAATAGGCGCTTTTAGTGCCACCGCCAATTAAACAAATGTCATTCGCAGAGGTACCTGAGGCATGAACAGCATCTACACCATCAGCCATAGCAAAACAAACCCCCTCCAAAACAGCGTAAGCCATATCTTTTGTGGAATGTTGGTGTGTAAGACCAATAAAGGCGCCAGATGCATTAGGGTCGTTGTGCGGCGTACGTTCACCACTTAAATATGGAAGGAAAAACGGCGCATTTTCCGACGGGCCGTCTTCATTTTCTAGCAAAGAAAGTACAGCTGGAACATCTTTTCCAACTACTGATTTGGCGAACCAGTCAAGGCAGCTGGCGGCACTTAGCATTACCGACATTAAATGCCAGCGGTCAGGTAAGGCATGACAAAAGCTATGTACTGCTTTCTCAGGGAAGCTGCTGAATTGATCAGCTACGACAAAGTAGACGCCAGAGGTGCCCAGTGAAATCATGCCTTGACCAGGCTCAGTCAACCCAACGCCTATTGCGCCGGCTGCATTGTCTCCTGCACCGGCCACAATTGGGATTTCGTCCATTCCCCACTTCCGGGCTAGCTCGGGTAATAATGTCCCCGTTACTTGGGGCCCCTCGACCAACTCTGGCATGTGCTTTTTCGTAAGCCCACATGCAGCCAAAAGCGATTCATCCCAACAGCGTTCTCGGGTGTTCATCCACATTGTGCCTGACGCATCTGACATATCAGAAAAGAACGTGCCGCACAGCCGAAATCTCAAATAGTCTTTGGGCAAAAGCACTTTATGAATTCTCTCAAAATGCTTAGGTTCATTATTCTTGACCCACAGCAACTTGGGTGCAGTAAACCCTGGCATCATAATATTGCCAGTCAGTCTTCGGCTGTCTGAAACAACCCCTTCAATTTCCAAACACTCCGCTTGGCATCGCCCATCGTTCCATAAAATTGCGGGCCTTATTACGCTTCCAGCTTCATCTAATAAAGTAGCGCCGTGCATTTGCCCAGAGAGCCCTATCGCTTTTATCTGTGAAACGATATGAGACTGTGAAAGCTGGTCAATAACCGACTCTACTGCTGACCACCAATCAAGTGGGTTTTGCTCAGACCATAGGGGGTTGGGACTGTTCACAGACAACGCCGCAGATTTCGTGTCGATGATATTACCTGCGTCGTCCATAAGTGCCGCTTTTAAACCAGATGTTCCTAAATCGATCCCTAAATACATAACTACATTCCAGAACATAACCAGGCCGAAATGGTCATTCTTTTTATCGGCTATCGCAATTATGAAATGTGGAAATGAAATTCTTTAATTTTGTAATTTATTTGTTATTTAGTGGTTATTTCACTTTTTTGGAAAAGGTATAGGCTATGTTTTTTCAGTCAGATTTTTCGCAACACCAATATCCAAAATCATAATATCTGCGCCCTGTATTTGCGATTTACATTAATACTCAAAGTTCTTCCGAACTGACCTAAAGTCCTTTTAAATAATCACAGAGTAAAGAAATGAAAAATCAGTTAGATGCATTGAGGGATATGACTACCGTAGTTGCAGATACAGGAAACGTGGAAGCAATTAAAACGTATCGACCTTATGATGCCACTACCAACCCATCCTTAATTTTAAAAGCCACTACTTTGCCTCAATATCAGCATTTGATAGATAAATCAGTTAGCTGGGCAAGGGCACAGGCTAATAATAAGGAACAGCAAATTCTGCACGCCAACGACATGCTCTGTGTACTTATTGGTAAAGAAATAAGCGAGTTTGTACCTGGAAGAGTATCTACGGAAGTAGATGCTAGACTGTCCTTCAATACATTTTCCACTATAGATAAGGCTAAACAACTCGTAAAACTATATGAGGAAGAAGGCGTCGACAAATCTCGTATTCTTATAAAGATAGCCTCGACATGGGAGGGAATTAAAGCCGCTGAGCAGTTAGAGCGAGAAGGCATTAATTGTAACCTTACGCTTTTGTTTAACTTTGCGCAGGCACGAGCGTGTGCCGAAGCAAATGTGTTTTTGATATCCCCGTTCGTCGGCAGAATATTAGACTGGTACAAGTCTCATCACAATATTGCTGAGTACTTACCTAACGATGACCCTGGAGTTAAATCGGTCACCGAAATCTATAATTATTATAAAGTTCATGGTTATAAAACCGTTGTTATGGGAGCGAGCTTTAGAAATATCGGTGAGATTCAGGCTTTGGCTGGGTGTGACAGATTAACTATTAGTCCAGAGCTTCTGGAGGCACTGGCAAACTGTTCAGATCCGCTACCTCGTATGCTTTGTGATACAAATGAGTACCAAGTTCCCCCTGCACCACTAGATGAGGCAACCTTTCGCTGGGAAATGAACCAAAACGCAATGGCGACAGAAAAGCTTGCTGAAGGCATACGCAACTTTGCTATCGATCAACAAAAGCTGGAAAACATGCTTGCTGACAGACTATAGGAAATACTGTGAGATAACGCCCTCATCTAGGTGTTACCATTGATAGTTCCCCAAGTGTTTAAAGCGATATTGCAACAATGTTGAAACTGGGAACTATCATTCTGTGGTAATTGTATAGTCGATTATGTGTTGTTGAAGCGTATTTGCTGGAAGTAACCCCAAGGGATGATTTTTACAATTAGGCATGTCAGGGCCGAACTGCGGTTCTATACAAACGCTCTGGTTTTTACAAAAAGGCTCACTTAAATGACCTCCGGTATAAAGCTGCATGGCAGGGTAGTCTGAAGATACTTCCAGCTTCAAATATCTATCGAAACTTTCCAAAATAGCTTTGGAGCACGAATTGGAAAAAATGAAATTGTTATCGAGAACCTCAGACCCCTTTTGTTGAGTTAAAAGATACCGCTTTGAATAGTCATATTGCGTATGTTTTACTGACTGAGGAGGGCGGATTGGTAGGCCGTTCGAATCGTTAATATTTACGTGAGTTGCACATGTGGTAAGCCACTGCTCTAAGCCACCTCGATGGCTATTAACTCCGTTAAGATTGAAGTAACTATGGGCTGACATTCCCGCGACTGTGTCTTTCTCCGAGAGTGCACTTACGCGAAGTCGAAGCCGGTTATTCTCTAATGTGTATTCAGCTGTAAGTTCTAGTGCTCCAGGGTAACCATTCCACATATCCTGAATAACTAATTCCAGCCGTACAGCGCTCTGTGAACAACGAGTGATTTGCCATACCTGTTTATCTATTGCATTTTCCCCTCCGTGCAAATGATTAAGGCCTTCGTTGCGGTCAAGGTGCAATACTTGGCTTTCTCTAATATCTACCCTCCCATCTTTAATTCTGTTTGCAAATGGGCCAACAATTGCACCTAGGTAAAATTGGTCGGATAAATAATCTTCTTCGTTATTGTACTTAAGCACAATCGACCGATAGCTGCCGTTTACTTGTACCTGCCAATCGAGGATGCGAGCACCAAAATCACTTATAGTGACACGCATTGCATCAGATTTAAGTTCGATGATTTTCATAAACTATTATTTTTTGCTCTCTGTCAGCGTATATACCAAGCGTTGTTTCCACGTATACCAATTACTTGAAAGTAACAGTGAATTTATCGGGCAATTGGTTGACGACGCCTTTTTCCTCAACCGGATTCAAAATCCCGCTCGGAGCTAACGCAGGGACTTCCGGTATTTCAACCGCGCCCTGCAAATAAACCTACTTAGCACAAGGGAAGTAGCAAACGTGCGATAGATGCCTTTTCAACAGGACAACAACATGTTAGCGCAGGATGTAAATAATCTGTTTATGAATTGTTGTAAGTCGTTTGTGTTTTTTATGCATCGCGTAGTGGTGATTATTTTTTCTGGCAGTATTACACCATCAACAATTTTTGATGGTTTAAAGAGATGTCAAAGGTTCATTATTTTTCTGCGTTAGCTTTTGTATTTTTGGCTTCTTCTTGCACGGGTATGGAAAAAAAGAACACAACTATTTATCGAGAAGACGTTCCTAAAATAGAACCTAAGGCGTGGCCTTCACAGCAATCTCCAATAACGGTAAACCGTGAACACGAAAAGAAAATCGCTACGTTACTTAATGCAATGACTGTGGAAGAGAAGGTGGGGCAGATTATTCAAGCTGACATCAATTCTGTCACCCCTGAAGAAGCTAGAGAATTTTATCTTGGCGCGGTATTGAATGGTGGAAACTCTGCGCCAGAGAAAAATAATCGTGCAGAAGCGGACATGTGGCTGGCGCTAGCTGATGAATTTTGGCTGGCCTCTACTGATAAATCTAACGGCAGAGTCGGCATTCCTTTGCTGTGGGGAAGTGACGCTGTTCACGGACATAATAATATTGTAGGAGCAACTATTTTCCCTCACAACATTGGACTAGGAGCGGCCAACGACCCTGCACTAATGGCAAAAATAGGAAAGGTAACCGCCACTGAAATGCGAGTAACGGGGTTAGACTGGACATTTGCTCCAACCTTGGCTGTGGCACGAAATAGCAGATGGGGAAGAACCTACGAAAGCTTTTCTGAAGATCCGGCCATTGTTGCGAGCTATGCTGAACCACTCGTTTCCGGTATTCAGGGAAAAGTGAACACGGACCAGTTTTTAAATTCACATCATATTATATCAACCGCTAAACACTTTATTGGTGATGGGGGTACGCGTAATGGTCAAGACCAAGGTGACAACGTAGATGATCAGATAACAATGCGCGATGTCCACGGCGCTGGGTATCCACCCGCAATACAAGCCGGTGTGCAGGTAATAATGGCGTCATTTAATAGCTGGCACGGTATAAAAATGCATGGACACAAGACCATGCTCTCCGATGTATTGGTAGCTCAAATGGGGTTTGATGGCTTTGTAGTGGGCGACTGGAATGGGCACGGACAAGTTGAAGGCTGCACTAATGTGTCTTGTGCTAATGCGTTTAACGCAGGTCTTGATATGTTTATGGCGCCAGATAGCTGGAAGAAGCTCTATCAAAATACACTTGAGCAAGTAAAGTCAGGAGAAATTACGTTAGCTCGTTTAGATCAGGCTGTGGCCCGAATACTAAGAGTAAAACTGCGAGCAGGTCTGTTCGATGCAGGATTACCATCATCACGGCCACTAGCGGGTGACTATAAGCGTTTGGGTTCCGAATCTCATCGAGCCGTGGCGCGAGAGGCGGTCAGAAAATCACTGGTATTATTAAAGAATAACCAGCAATTAATACCGCTTAGCCCGAATCAACGTATTCTTGTGGCGGGTACAGCCGCTGACAATATTGGCCAAGCTAGTGGCGGGTGGACGTTAAGCTGGCAGGGTACAGGTAATGCCAATAGCGACTTTCCCAACGGAGAGTCAATTCTTGCCGGCATTAGATCGGCGGTAGCCGGTAGTGAGGGTACAGTCGATTATCATCCAGAGGGTGAATTTGAAGTACGACCGGATGTAGCGATCATCGTTTTCGGTGAACAACCTTACGCAGAGTTCCAAGGAGATAGACCCCACGTAGATTTCACCGATAACACTGGATTAGAACTTCTTCAAAAATTCAAGGCGTTAAATATCCCCACTGTCTCGATATTTATTTCCGGACGACCTTTATGGGTGAATCCAGAAATAAACGCATCCGATGCGTTTGTTGCAGCTTGGTTGCCTGGAACTGAAGGCGGCGGAATTGCAGACGTAATAATGCGTAATGAGCAAGAAAAAATTAACCATGACTTCATTGGGCGCCTAAGTTTCTCGTGGCCCAAAAAAGCCGACCATGATGTTTTGAGTGGTGAAAATGCCAACTATGACCCCTTATTCGCTTTGGGATATGGACTCTCTGTAACGGACGGTGTCAGCGTTGAACAGCTAGATGAAACCCAAGCAGAGACAATAACCGACTATCACATATCAAACTTTTTGATTGCTGGAGCAGCGGTATCACCATGGCGATTAGTGTTGAGCGATGTCAAAGGTCGCAATCAGTACCTACAGGGAAAAAGCAGCAGTGCGGGTGGCAACATGAATGTTGAATCGGCTGATTATCTCGCCCAAGAAGATTCGGTTATTGTGAACTGGTTAGATAGAGGAAGCTTTTTAATAGAGGGAGAACCGATTGACCTTGAACGTCAGTCGAATGGTGATATGGCTCTACAGATAGACTACCAGGTGTTATCAGCAGACATACAGCGCGCCTCAATAAAGCTGGGGTGCGAAAGTCAATGCAAGTCCAACCTGGACGTGACGACAACAATACAAGCAAAAGCAGGCGGGGGATGGCAGCAAGGCTTTTTGAAACTCAGTTGTTTTGCTGATACAGGCGCTGATATGAAAAACATAAAAGTTCCTTTTGAGTTAGAGGTAATTGGCACTGCGTCCATTCAACTAAACACAATTAAATTAGTGGCAAATCAGGGTCAGGCGAGCTGCCAGTTGTAGTGCTCTTATATTAATCTTTTAGGTGGTAGTTTTGTGAAAGATAGCAAAGAAAAAGAAAATCTTATTTTTATTTTCCTTATTAGTGTAGTGGCTACTATCGGTGGCTTTTTGTTTGGCTTCGATAGCGGGGTAATTAACGGCACTGTCGACGGGCTGAAACTGGCTTTTAGTTCTGACTCTGTTGGCACCGGGTTCAATGTTGCCAGTATGCTGCTTGGGTGTGGAGTTGGTGCCTTCATCGCAGGAAGGCTCTCGGACATAGTAGGGCGTAAAACCGTTCTTTTGTTATCGTCTTCATTGTTTATTGCTAGTGCATGGGGGTCAGGTATAGCAATAAGCTCTACCGAATTTGTGGTTTATCGCGTTATTGGCGGGTTGGCAGTCGGAGCTGCCTCAGTGATTGCACCTGCTTATATTAGTGAAATTGCTCCAGCAAACATACGGGGTAAGCTTATCACTATTCAACAAGTAGCCATCATTTTCGGCTTATTTAGCGCATTCGTCAGTAATTATGTTGTAGCCAATATGGCGGGGGTATCAACAGCTCCTTTTTGGTGGGGATATGAAGCATGGAGGTGGATGTTCTGGATAGAATTGTTTCCAGCCGCACTATTTCTTGCAAGCTTATTTTTCATTCCTGAAAGCCCACGTTTTTTAGTTATGAAGCAAAGCAGTAAACGAGCGCTGGCCATTTTACAGAAGTTGTATGGTCAAGAAGCAGGACAAAGAAAACTTTTGGAGATTGAAGCATCTTTAGTCAAAAAAGACCGAAAACCAAAGTTTTCAGATTTAATCGACAAAACGAGAAACCGTCTGCGTCCCATTGTATGGGTAGGTGTCGGATTGGCTACATTTCAGCAGCTTGTAGGAATAAACGTGGTTTTTTATTACGGAGCGGTGCTATGGCAAGCTGTGGGATTTTCAGAGGCTGATGCACTTTTAATTAACGTTATCTCAGGCGCTGTAAGTATCGCTGGTTGTGTTATCACCATGTTTCTCATTGACCGATTAGGGCGTAAACCTTTTCTGATTATTGGTTCAATAGGAATGTCTATTTCTCTCGCATTCATGGTATTCACCTTCGTCAACTCATCGAGCGACATCAACGGAAATTTGATTCTTGGCGGATTAGGTAGTGTGGCGCTTATTTCCGCCAATGCTTACGTTTTCTTTTTCAATTTATCCTGGGGGCCTGTAATGTGGGTTTTACTAGGTGAGATGTTTCCTAACCAAATCAGAGGCTCTGGTCTCGCTGTAAGTGGCTTAGCACAATGGCTAGCTAACTTTGCAGTCACCATGACTTTCCCACTCATGCTAACTGGGATTGGATTGGCAGGCGCTTACAGTATCTATACTACGTGCGCGCTTCTTTCAGTCTTTTTCGTGTTTAAATTTGTTCGCGAAACTGCAGGGAACGAGCTCGAACAAATGCAGGGCTAATCTGTAAGGGAGAATAGCCCTATTTGGGCTATTCAGCAGAGCTATTTAGTAAGTCGTTAGCGGCATGTACAAGCATGATATAAGACGCTGCGATATTTATTACGTATTCATTTTGGCCCCAGAAAAATGGCCATTCTTCATTATTTTCTGGCAGGTCAGGTTTAATTATTAAAATACCCGGGACAACCCCACCAGAAATAAATGAAAAATCTGCGCGATTCATACCGTAGGCTACGCGTTTTGATACGGTGCCGACATTTGATACGAGGGAGATATCTGAATCTGGATGCGTCCCGTAGAGATAATGCAGCCCATCATAAACAGCGTCTGGTTCGAGTAGCCCAGGAAACGCCTTGACCAAATAGTAATGATGAATAGCATCGCGTATTATCCGTCCATTTCCTGCCCATCCACCTTCTGTAATTGTGACATTAAACGGGTTAGCTTGCGTAATGTGCCTACCTTCATTCACATAGTCCTTAGCTAGCAATTCAATTTTGTGCTTATATTTATCGCCCATTAAAGGAATTAAGCGAACTAGAGTACCAATGTGCTGCGCAAAATGTGCCTCGACTTCGGGCCAAAGGGTATTAATTGCCTGCTTATACTGCTCGTCCCCCGTGCTCATCAATAGTTCTGCTGCCGCCGAAAGCTTTTCTGCGTCAAGTCGTCCTCCTGTTGTATTCCCATGATGAAACAAGAAGGGAGGGTGAGATCGCTCTTCTTGCCAAGCTAACTCGGCTGTATTGAGCGCTTCTGTAGCGAGCTCAGGATTATGATCCCGTAGTGCACGGGCAGCAGCACTTAAAGCGGCGATGGAGCCAAAGTTAACGGCTGAGGAGCGACTGGTAAATACCCATCTATCATCAGGGACCCCGCTGTGTTTTCCATCTGCTTGTAAAGGTGTCATTGTAGGGTTGTATACCAGATTGTCGGTCATGGTGATGCCATCACCCAAGTGCGTATACTGGGATATGTTAGGCACAATGATACCGTTTATTGCTCTGCCAAATGCTCGGTGTTGTGCAATTAGTGCTAAAGTGCCGTGCTCAATTTGCTGGAGTATGTCGGGTTTACCATCTGGCACATGAATATCAACAAACTTTCGATCGTAGTCAACAAGGGTAGTATCGCGTTTTGGCGCAAACTGATCCCATACTTCAACAAGACCTAGAACGGCTCTGTATTGCGACTGAGTACGAATGTCGTAATCTCCCGCATCATACCATCCACCAATATTTAACCCCGGTACATGCTCTAAAGGCGCGAATTGAGTATCGGTTGTCGGCCCCTGGGCATATAAATCAAAATGTTTTTGGTTGATCGGTGCCTGCAAAGCATCATCTAAGTGGGAAGCACCATGCCAAACTCTGTAGGCTTCGTTTACTAAAACATGGTCCATTTGAACCGGAAAAAAAACGTCTAAGGTTGGATGCCAGGCTTTGCTGAAAATATCTTTACTTATTCTGAACGGCGCGGTGATGGTGTCATTGTACTTAAGCTGATAAAGGCCACTTTCACGTACCGCTGAAAAGTCGAATTTTGCATATTGATATCGTTTATATTTCCCCCAATCCATTGGTTTTTTAGACAAGACCGCGTTCTTTTCACCCGACGGCATTATTTTAAGTAAGGAAACTAGGTTTTCGCCTATGACGTGCTTCGGGTCGAGTTCCAGTACCGCTATTTTGTTTTGATTAGGGTGGTAGCCTACCTGAGAGTGCGCAATTATTGGCGACCGTTGCCAATCCTTTATACTGCTAACGTTTAGAGACCATTCCAGCACTTTACCGCTTTTATTTGCCGGGATCATGGAGCGCGCTACAAACCACCCGTTTTGGGCCTTTGTTCTTCCATCATACAGATAGATAGGTTGCTGTTTCGACTCAATACTTATTCTGCGCTCTGCGTCTTCTGGTGCTAGGACTAAATGGTACGCGGTGGCAAGCGGCGTTGGTGCTTGTAAATCATTTTGTTCTTTTGGCCCAGAAGGGTAAAGAGGAAACGTACCGGTTGCGTCATCGGCGATAAAAGACTTATTAAAATATGCTGAAGGCATAAATTCGAGGTTAAACCCCGCCTTGTTCACTAGCTCTTCGGGTAAAGGGGCATCGGTGTGTACGCTAATGTTGAGATGCTCTTTCGTCGAAGTAACTTTGACGCTGAAATTAAATTTGTGTTCTGGATAATGTAGTGAAGCTCTAATGGCACCTTTTTCGGCATCAACATCGCGTTTGATGAAAGTCGGAATACTATCCCACTGTTCGGGAGTATCATTTAGCCTAACGTCACCATTAGTGGCGATACGCTTGCCGTGCTGAATAATTTCAATGCCACTAATCTTTGAATCGCTGAACAGCCCATCGTACCAGTTGCTATATACCAATACATTGGCTCCTGGAGCCTCAAAATACTCTGAATCATTAACTTTCATAGGGGGGGAAGTTTGCCCCTTAACTGTTAAAGCACTGATTAAAAAAACACTGCCGCACAAGAGTTTTAACCTCATGTTTGTTCCTTTCTTGCTACTTGTGAATTGATTTTTCATTATGCTAGTAGAAAGCGGAGCAACACATATTACTGAATTTGTTAACCTCATTTCGATTATTTGTTAATAGGATGAATATAGATTCATCACCGCTCACTAACCTCTATACTGACTTTCTTTAACTTGTGAATATTAAAGGAACAGTAATCATGAACATTTGGCTCCGTTTCGGACTCATCGTGATGACTTTTGGACTCAGTTCAGTCACACCTGTAAAGGCGCAATTTTCTGGTGGACCTTATGGGCCAATCTCAAAAAGCTATGCGCAGCCAAACGCTAAGACAATATATTATGTATCTCCAGAGGGACAACCTCGGGCAGATGGACTCACACTTGATAATCCCACTTCGCTTAGCTCTGCTATAAGTAAAGTAACATCGGGAGATGCAATAGTTTTAAGAGGTGGTACTTATCGCACTGGCAATTTAATACTTAATCAAGGGATAACTTTACAACCCTATAAAGACGAAAAACCCATTTTGAAAGGAACTCAAGTAGCCTCGACCTGGGAACAAAAACAAGACAATGTGTGGGTTACAAATTGGAAAACCTTGTTTCCTTCTAAACCTATGTTTTGGTGGCGTCAGGAGCGCCACATTGATAAAACGCCGCTACATCGATTTAATAATGACATGGTTTTTATTGATGGTGAGTTTTTACAGTCGGCTGGCAGTATCGAAGAGTTAACGCCTAATACATTTTTTGTTGATTATGAGAAGCAGCAGGTTTACATCGGTACTGATCCAAATAGTAAATTAATCGAAATCACCGCTTACGACACAGCGCTGTTGCGTACATCGAACGACGTCCACAATAAACGAAGTGACAAGATTGGCCCTAAAATCTATGGGGTTACGTTTACTCAATACGCTTGGCGGGCTATCGGTATAGAAGGTAAACGAACCTTTTTACCAGAAGACGAGCCAGTAGATGAACCTGTTGGCGTTGCCGATCCTTTAACCTATGGTAAAGAGGTCATAAACACGCTACTTGAAAATGTCACCATCACATATTGCTCGCGTGTCGCAGGCTATTTTCGCGGTGACGGTTTAATAATAAGACACTCCCTGATTTCTGATACCAGTACTGAAGGTATCTATATTATTGGTTCTTCAGACGTGTTACTCGAAAAAAACATCATTCAGCGTAACGATATTGAGAACATCACTGGTTATTATGTTTCCGCAGTGAAAATCATTAATCAAACGTACAGAGTAACAGTACGGGATAACTTGATTATTAATCATCCAACATCAAAGGGTGTATGGTACGACGTGGGAAACCGTGAAGGCCTGTTTATCGATAACTATGTCGAAAACACGCAGGCTGGGTTATCTTTTGAGATATCGGATGGCATTACGGCTGTGGGTAACGTATTTGTAAATAACGACTTAAGTGTGTGGGTGCTCAACTCAGCGAACGCCAATATTGCGCATAATACGTTTGTTAACAGTACGCTGCGATTTACAAGAACTGCTCGAAGTGCCACAGATGACCACTTTGGTTGGCACCCCGAGACAGGGCCTGATGTATTTGAGCGAGATGGTCATACAGTAAAAAGTAATTTGTTGACGGCAGATGAGCAACATCACGGTCCTTTACTAAGTGTGGATCAAGAGGACGCTTTATGCGCCCAATACAAGAAAGCTCAACTTGCTGAACTGGACGGAAACGCTTATGTAAAACCTGAAAATCAACAGCCGCTGATAACATTATCTACAAGTAGTTCAGAGCCCTGCAATCGTGAAATAAATACACTCGATAAATTGCAAGACAGCACAGCTCAATATGAAACCAATGGTCAACTGATTAACGGACATCCCAGAACAGTCTTTGTCTCCCCTGACTTAAAGCGGTTTGAACTACAGCGCCATATTTCCAAAAAAGTGAATTTAGTCTTGCCAGAGAAGGTAACGAACGCTTTTGAAAATATTGGTGCGTTACCGTCGGCATCGGATAATCAAAGTCGATAATTAACACAAGATTACAACTGCGCCGGTTAGGTAACTGAGTTAAAATTGAGCACTAGCATCCCACACTTTACCAGTCGCCTTACCGTCCTTTGCAGGATTAAATACTTCTACTGCCATAACTTGATATGTAGGGTCGTCGCTTGCGTCAAAATTATTCATATCAGGAAGAATCCAGCCTGTGTCAGCCCAAGCTGCCACGTGATCGGCAAAGATAATTTTATGATCTTCGCCTAGAGGCATGGGTTTAGACGGTTTACTCCAATACTGATAAAACGTGGCCGTATTATTTATAGAGGGCTTTCGCTCTCGTATAGTTCGATAAGTTGAGTATTCAACGCCGTTACTCACAAAGGTCTTACCGAAAATGCCGTTTTGGCTAGGATCATAGGTCCAGCGCTGAAGAACATAATATTCAACTAAGTGAGCAGGATTGTCTTTAGACATGTTGCTGTCGTATCCCCATCCATAGAGTGCAATATAACTAGCGCCACTCTCCTGTTCAAAGCGATAGCCAATTTCGCGGCTTACATCTCCGTAATGCCACCCGGGGCCCCCAACATAATTATATCCGCCGCCCTCCCAACTCACTTCAAATTCTCCGCTTTGACTTAGTTTGAGAGAGGCTTCGCCACCGTCTTTCCAGTGGGTAAAAAAGAGATCCCCAACATGTCCTGTTGCGTGGTTTTTAGACATGTGTATGTCATCGTCGAATTGCTTAGTATAGGCTTTAAATTTAGTAATACCTTGCGGCTTGAAAGCTTCAGAGTCATTATCAAGACTTATTCCGTCACCTTGATGAGGTGAGCAGCCAATAAGAAGAGCAATACTCGCTACAGTCATCGCAATTTGTCTAATAAGTAATATCTGCATAATTCTTTCTATTCTTATAAAAACATTAATGTTAAATAAAAGCGCAAACTGAACGCTTAAATTATATTACGCCCCACTGCTTTTGCGGGTCTGTTCACACCATACTTTTTGATTAAAGCTGGCCTAAATTAAGCACCATCAGCGACTTTGCTGGGACGACTATGACGGCCTTACCATCTTTAACGCCAGTAGAGTACTCATAAGGTTGAATATTGTTCGGGTCATCAAAGGTATTGTGCTCGTCCATTTTATCGCTGGTTAATACTTCCCCTTTGACCTTTTTTATCTGATTAAGCTCTACTTCAATTGCATTATTCAACTGCGTATTCACTATAGAAATATAGGTGTTACCGTCTGTGCCTTGGCTGCTGAAGCACTGATACTTGGAATGCTTATCTCTGCGTGTTTATTTAATAGTGGCTTACTTAGGCTAACTGGAAGGTAGGTCGCGTTTTGAAACGGTATGTGCATCGTAAATACGTGATATGTGGGCGTTAAAAGCATTCTTTCGTTATCAGTGAGTATCATGGCTTGCAATACGTTAACCATCTGAGCAATTACCGTCATTTGTACGCGTTCGGCGTGACGATTGAAAACGTGAATATTCAGTGCAGCTATAATCGCATCTCTCAACGTATTTTGCTGATACAAAAAACCAGGGTTAGTCCCCTCATCAACGTCGTACCAGGATCCCCATTCGTCGACATAAAAACCGATTTTGTTTTCAGGATCCATTTCTTTAAGAACGGCGAGGTTCTTCTCAATAAATGCTTCAATTTGCAAAGTGCGATGTATCGCTGAATACCATTGATCTTCGGGGAAACCTGTGGCGCTTCCTTTATTACTCCAATCTCCGGTCGGAAGTGTGTAGTAATGATGGCTTATCGCGTCCATTTTTAAACTCCATGAAGAGTTAATTTTCTCGGTGAGTACTTTTGTCCACTCTGTTTGATCGTCAGTACCACCGCTGGCAATAAACTTAGGTTGGTTTCCTTCTGGGGCTTTGAGGAATGCAGAATATTGCTTGTAAAGATCAGCGTAATATTCTGGTGTCATGTTACCACCACATCCCCAGCTTTCATTGCCAATGGCGAAGTAGTCCACTTTAAACGGCTTATCTCGGCCGTTTCTTTTACGTTCACGAACAACCGTCGTATCTGCATCAGAGGTCATATAGTGCAGCCACTCTACCATTTCCCGGGGATTGCCTGTTCCCAGATTGCCGTTGACGTAAGTTTGTGCGCCTAATAACTCTGCAAATTGGAAAAATTCATGGGTGCCAAACGCATTATCTTCAATAACCCCTCCCCAATTACTATTGATTGTTCTTGGGCGTTTATCTCGCGGACCTATACCATCTCGCCAATGATACTCATCTGCAAAGCAGCCCCCTGGCCAGCGCAATAAAGGTACCTTTAAATCGCGTAATGCTTGTAGTACATCTAACCGGAAGCCATCTTCATTAGGTATGCCTGAGTCTTCACCTACCCAAATGCCTTCATAAATGCCTCTGCCTAAATGCTCCATAAACTGGCCATAAATATTTTTATTCAATATCGGACCAGAGCTTTCGACATCAATATTTAACTTTACGTCAGCGGCAATGGCCACCGTCGGTGTCGCTAGTATAGAAAAACAATAAAATAGCAATGGCTTTATTTTAAACATTTAAGTCTCGCCTCAGTACCAAAAACAACATTGATAATACAAGTAACTTTTCTAAAAATTTATAACGACATTTACGATCCAATTTATGTTGTTTCGTAATGGCGACGTCGTATTGAAAGCTTTGTCTCTTCCCCTTCTTCGTTGATGTTGCGCTAGCAGCGATGAAAAACGGTAAGTGTTGGCTTAGCAAGCCAATAGTTAACTAAATAAGGCAGCTCTTTTATCTCACTTCCCTTTGCCTTGCCGCTTTTGCTACATTAGTTTGTGTTACATTAGATGGGACGCATGGAAATTCATGCTCCCTGATACTCTTGAATAAAGAGTGTCAAACTACAAAATACCGAAACAATGAAAAGGTGTGGGTCACACCGAAACCGAAGTTCGTATATTGGTAGCGTTTAGCAAGGCCGTTGACATGCTTTTAGAGCCTTAACGTTTAACGAAGGTAATGTTGCTCATTTGACCACAGCCTTTTTCTAGGCAGCACTTTCGGACAACCATAATGAGCTAAGGGCCCTAACCTTTGGTGTACGAGCATAATCATCCAACTGTACAGCAAAGATTATCTGCCCTCATCAAAGGATGATTTTATGAACTCGCCTGTCTCAAAAAACATGCTGAATGTCAGCGCCGATTACCCCGACCTTCGGGATCGTTATTACCAGCCAAATCTTACTCCACTTAAGCCTTTTATCGACCCGCCAGGCAATTTGGTTATTTTAGACCAAGGTAAAGATGGAGCGTGCACCGGCTTTGCATTGGCCGCTACCATTAATTTCATTTACCGTCAGCAAGGCCGAAAACATACTGTTAGCCCGTGGATGCTTTATGCCATGGCCAAACGTCATGATGAGTGGTTAGGTGAAGCGTATGAAGGCTCTAGCTGCCGCGGTGCAATTAAGGGGTGGTACAACAGTGGCGTATGTAACGAGTCACTAACTGAAGATATTAAGCACAGCAACGAATTTGAAATGACCCTAGCTATTGCTAACAATGCAAGCAATCACAGGCTAGGTGCGTACTACCGTATTGAACGAGAAATTAGCGATTTTCATGCGGCGCTTAACGAAGTGGGCGTAATCTTTGTTTCCGCCAGAATTCATGAAGGCTGGAAAGATAGCGAAGGTGATGTAATAAGCCTAAGGCCTGAACCCATGGGTGGCCACGCGTTTGCCATTGTTGGCTATAACGATGAAGGGTTCTGGATCCAAAACTCCTGGGGGATGGATTGGAAGAAGTCAGGGCTGGCACTTTGGCGTTACGACGACTGGGCGTTAAACGTTATGGATGCGTGGGTTGTTCAACTCGCACTTCCTATCTCTGGCACAGGAACTTACCATCAGGCTACGCGCTCTATTGCACAGGGTTTGTTTTCTCGCTCCACACCACGGGTGAGCATTCAAGATCACTTCGTTCATTTCGACGACGGGCACTTTGATACCAGAAGTAAATATTGGAGCAATAAAAACCACGTCGATGCCATTATTGAAAAACTTTCTGACAGTAACCATCGCCATGTAATGCTATATGCACACGGCGGCTTAAATAGCATAAAAGCTTCGGCTAAACGCATTGCTGCCATGAAAGACACCTTTCTTAAAAACGATATTTACCCCATTCACTTCATGTACGACACGGGTATGCTAGAAGAACTCAAAGATATTCTGGGCTTTAAGAATAAAGAGATTAGCAACAAAGTTGGAGCCTTCACTGACTACACCGACCGCATACTAGAATGGGCAACACGTAAAGTAGGCGGCGCACTGTGGCGAGAAATGAAATCAGACGCTAGCACGCCTTTTACCCGTACCACATCAGATGGTACGTATTTCCTAACGCAATTGGCCGCCTACTTGAAAGACAATTCAGATATTAAGCTGCATGTCGTCGGTCATTCGGCAGGCTCTATTTTTCATGCTCACAGCCTATCTAGGCTGTGTAAAGTTGATGAAAACATAACGATTAAGAGTCTGCATTTACTAGCTCCAGCCATTAGCTACCCCTTGTTCAACGAAAAGCTCTCTGCGCTTATAGAAGGTAAACACATTGAATCGACCACGGTTTACAACTTATCTGAAGCGTTGGAAAAAGATGATCACGTGGCGCGTATTTACCAGAAGTCGTTGCTCTATTTAGTATCAAATGCGTTTGAATCCAAACCAGAGATGCCCTTGTTAGGTATGGCTGTGTTTAATCAGCCGCTGCCTAACGTGACGTTTAAGTACAGTGAGGGGAAAGTAGGTGATGCCACCGCCGCCACGTCCCATGGTGGCTTCGATAGCGACGTAGATACCATGAACTCGGTACTTTCAGACATCACTGGCGGCTCACCTAAATATCCGTTTACAAAGGCAATACTGGATTATTAGGGCCTGCTGGTTTGAAGGCAATGCAAGGGAAGTGAAAGTGCTTTTTTCGCGATTTAGCCCTTAGCTATGACGGGCTAATATGACGGGCTAAATCGTTCGTGCAATATTAAGCAGCTAGCGTTAATTGCACGTTATCATGCTTGAAGCGATAAACCTTCTCTAGAGGGGGTGTAAGCTTGCAAATAAGCATTTTGAATTCGGCCTATTCGTGTTTGCATCACATTAGACTCATTTGCCTGAAAGCCTTGTGTGTCTGCTGAATAAGATTGATTATCTAACACCATATCCGCAATAGAATCGGTTGCGGTGCCTATATTTGTATCGGGCTGCACGGCTGCCCCAGTGTCTGCAACAATGCCATTGCTTTGTACTGAGGTAGAACCTACTGAAGCCGTTTCTGTTTGGCCTTTGGCAATCTCGCTACGGGCCTCTGTGGCTTTTTGAGAAGCCTCTGCAGCCACTTTTAAATCTTGTGATGAAGGTTCAGCTGGTGCAAGGGCGGCTGCGCGCACTTGCTCCATTTTTTTCAGCGTCTCCTCTGGCGTTTTTTCTTCTGAAACATCAATCGACACTTCGCCATCGGTCACATAGCGTTTATTGTCAGGGCCTGTAGTGTATTCATACTGCGGAGCACCGGCGTACTGACCGCCTGTTGAAGCATGCGCTTGCTCGTGAACCCTTACTTCCTGATCCCGGGCTTTTAACTGCTCAATTTCAGCAGCGTCTTGTTTCTCTTGCTGTTCTTGTTGCCTGTCTTGCGCGCCCTGCTTGCCTGCACTCTCATCTTGCGCATTATCTTTCTGTTGCCCAAATACGTTTTGAAAGGCAGCTTGAAGTTCTGTTTGTACCTGAGGGCGTTCGTAAGTAACCGGCGCTGGCGGCTGGCCGGGGCTCTTCGCTTTATCGGCTTCTGACCCCAAGCCTTTTTGAGAAGCCCCTTGCTGGGAATCTGACGCTTGGGGAATAGTTTCACGCTGCACGTTATCTCTACGTGCAGACTCTGTATTTATGTTCGCCGTGGGATAAGCAATGGCGTTAAGGATTGGTGTAACGATATTCACCGTAACTGTTCCACCTACGCAAGCACGTCTATGATGGTACCAAGCATCTCATCGGCAACACCTAATACTTTGGCAGAGGCCTGGGCATTACGTTCGTTTACATTGAGCGCGATTAAGTCGTCAGTGAGACGCGTGGAGGTAGACGTTGAATTCGATGACGTGTTTATTGTGTCGGTATTGGTCGCAATAGGTTGAGCGGGTGCTACCGCATCCTCAGCAGTTCGCTGAGCAATATTTGATGCTGCCTGCGAAATTCCGTCGCTGGCATTTTGTAAACCATATTGAGCCGCTGCAAATGCAGAGCCTGCACCTAAACCATCAATACTTGTCATACACTCCCCCTAACCTCTCATGTGCAATTATTAACCAATTTCACACAAATGGAAAGACATGTATTACACCCTGTCATTAACTTATTGTAAGCAGGCGATTTTTATTAAGCTGTCAAAGATAAGAAAAGCTTCAAACTATCGGCAAGCCGCGGTTTGAAGCTTTATGTCATCGCTTTATTAAGACGCCTTTTGCTGGTAAACGCCAGCGGCAAAGCGAAATAAAATGTCAGCAGTTTGCTGAGGATGTGAAATAAACGGCGCATGCGACGCATGAGGCAGAACAACGGTATCAGCCTGCGGATGTAGCTCACATATACGATCTATTCCGCTGGTCGGCACTAGACTATCTAACCTGCCATACAATCGTAACGTGGGTGTAGTTATTCGCCCCACGTCTTGACGCATATCTTCAGTAGACAATATGCGTAAACCTTTCTTAAGCGCTTCCTCGGCGGGATCTGGGAATTGGGTTACCTGTTCTCTGATCGCCTTAATATCCTGCTTTGCCGTTTCGCTGCCCATCGCTTGAATTGCCAAAAAACGTTCCAGTGTTTTCTGATAGTTCTTTTCAAGCTGAGTCTCGAACATTGAAAGTAAATCGGCAGCAATACCCGGCCAACAAGGCCCTGCTATAAATCGAGGTGTTGAAGCAATCGTTACCAGTCCGGTAATTTTTTCTGGTGCTAACAGCGCTAACTTTTGCGCAACTAGGCCACCTAATGACCACCCAACCAACACACACTGGTTTGGAAGCTGGTTCACAATGGATTGAGCCAATGTTTCCACGTTATACGGTGACGGGACGAACTCTGCATTTTCCCCAAACCCAGGAAGATCTATGGTGGTGACGCGAAAATTATCGCTTAAATAAGGAATAAAGGATGTGAACGCTCCGCTGTTCATACCCCAACCATGAAGAAATACCACATCTACGCCTGTACCCTGAGTACGGGTGACAAGCTCGCCGTTTGTATGCAAACTTTCCATTTACACCTCCTTAGGCAGTCACGTGTTTTTGAGGCAACACGAAATAATGAAAACAGGTCGACGTTCGACAATTCAAGGAAGTTGATGGAATCAACACTATGAACCTTTCATGCTTGCTATGTTATCAGGCAAGTCCTACGCCAGTATGTCACTGGTGTGAAGATGACATATTTTTTTTCGATGCCACGTTGCACGGAAGTAACTTACTTCAATATGGCCCTGTGGCAGGCCACGTCAAGCATAGCCACTATGACGCGTTACGCGTTTTGGGACTTCATACGTGGCCAATGTCATCGCTGGTTCACCAGTTAAAGTTTACGCATTCCCTTACGGCAGGAAAAGTATTAAGTAACTGGTTTGTCCATAAAATGCGACAGTGCACTTTATCAGTGCCCAATGTGCTGCTTCCGGTGCCAATTAGTGCATGGCGACTTGCTACACGGCACTACAATCAGGCTACGCTTCTGTGTGAAAGCATAAGCAGTGAGCTGAATGTTCCAGTTAACCAGTCGTGGGCCAAACGACGGGGCTTTAGCGTGCAGCATCACTTATCCAAAATGGCGAGAGCCGAAAACGCTAGCCGTGTATTTAGCCTATCGACGCAGTGTATCGATGATGAGATAGCAATAGCGCAAGGCATTAAAGATGGCAGCAACTTCAGCGTTGCAATCGTCGATGACGTACTCACCACCGGCGTGACCGTGAATACATTGAGTAAAAGGCTCAAAAAACGCTACCCAAATTTACACATTCAGGTGTGGGTCGCGGCATTTACGCCACCACCTAAAAGCAGTCTGTATCAGAAAGCCTAGTGATCAGAAGCGGTGATACTGAAAAGCGCGGCATTCGCCGCGCCTTTCAAACTGATTTAGCGAATAAAATGCGATTGGTAGATTGCATTGGCCAGCATCTTGTTCGTGCCATACCAGTACCCTCTAAACTGTGTATTGTCGGTAAAGCCAATGACAACGCCGCGACCCATTTTTTGAGTCGTCACAGCAGTTGATTCAGCCATTAGCGCAACCATTCTTTTGTCACTAAACCCAGCCATGAGAGGCTCATCAGTGTAGCGCGCAGGCGTTATAAAGGGTGAACTACTAGCCTCCACTATCATATTATTGGTTTTAAACATGGGTAGCGTGTCGTCATCATAGCCGTAGAACAATGGATGAGTATTATCGATATTCGCTTCAAACACAGCGCCAGCCACCAACTTTCTGGCGTATAACGAAGCGCCATCTTTATAGCTGAGTTCGCTTTCATCGAACGCGTTATCAATACTCTCTCGACTAACAATTTCTACGTCTAACCATTTATGTTGAGCGAAATAACGCAACGCGGATTTCTGCCCCACGATTACGCCACCGGCTTTCACCCACTGCTCAATTTGAGTTCTTTCACTTTCACTAAAGCGATATCCACCGCTAGGGAATAGAAGGTGCGTATAAGTAACGCTAGGATCATTAAGCGCGCTTGTCAGATATTGTTGCTCAACAATACTGGCAGCCAGCCCCACTTTTGTGTCGAAATAGTGCCATATTTCACCCGCTTCGTATTCACTGGTGCCTTCGCCGCCCACTATTAACACCTGTGGCAAGGTAACAGGTGCCATGCTCCGGCTACCCAAATCGTGCCCTGTGGGTGTTAACCCACTGCGCAAACTAAACACAGGCACCTGAAGTTGCTGTTGCGCATCGCGCAAAATGGCCGCCAAGTTTTCTGGCTGGCCCAGCCCTTTCGGTACAACTATGCTGCCAGGCTGAAGCTCAATGCTGTTGCCATCGTAATTAATAGCAGAAAACGCTTCTTCACTACTACGCACCTTAACGCCAGCTTCCAATAACGTTTGCAGCATGGCTGGCGCATAGTACTGCTGCCATGAAAACGCATACGCGTATGCGTCTGGGTGAATATCATTAAGTGCAGGTTGTGCAAGTGCGTTGCTGTCGCTAAGTTTTAGGCTTCGCGCATCGCCCCTATCTAGAGGCGCGTAATCCAAATTGAAAGCCAAAGCCAAATTCCACGTTGATACATCGTAAAACGTGTTGTTCTCAAACGAGGTTTGGGTAGAGAAAATTGACTTTACTAAACGGTATTGAGGCTGGTTTGAAGGAATATAAATCGCGCGACCTGCACCATAGCGAACTTTGCTTACCTCAACATCTTTCGTTAACACCTCGTAATTAATATGATGCTGTTCAAGCAATGCAACAAATGCGTTAAAGCGAGCTGTGTCATTCGATGCACTAACAACAAAACCTACCTGCTCATCCTTTTCAGCCAGTGACTGTGTGCTCTTAACAAAACCCGATTGATAATCGAGAATAGCAGCCTTATTTGCCAATGCGCCTCTAAAAGTGCTTAAAGACGTAGTAATTTGATTTGCTATGGTGTCTTTGAAGGCAAGCTTGCCATTAATAGAGTCCTGAATGTGGCCCCGTGAGCTTGCTTGCTCAAAAAGAATACCCACACTGCCGTGTAAATCTGGATAGGTCGAGCCTTTGCCTGCGTAGAAATCGTCAAACGCTTCTTGGGTAAAATAGAGCTCCCCTTGCTCATCAAACGCGGCAGCATGATACTGGGCAAGCGCTTCAGTTAGCGTTACGTTCTCATCAGGCGTCAGTGGATTTTTACGCGAGCGCACACCAGGCTGGAAAAAATAGGTGCTGTCTGTCCCCATCTCATGAAAATCGGTGAGGATATGTGGGCGCCATTTATGAAACTGTTTAATTCGCGCCTGCGACTCTGGGTGCGCCAGCAATAGCCAGTCGCGGTTTAAATCAAACCAGTAATGATTTGTTCTACCTGACGGCCACCCCTCATCGTGTTCACGATGTCGACTGTCAGAAACCAGCTGCTTGCCCTTGTGCATATTTGCCCACTGAGCAAATCGAGAAAGCCCGTCGGGGTTGAAAGACGGATCAAACAGCACAATATTGTTATTCAACAAGGCATCAATTTCTTTACCTTCAGCCGCGGCCAAATAATAAGCCAACGCAAGTGAAGCATTGGTTCCGGAAGGCTCGTTACCGTGAATACTGTAGCCCATGTAGAAAATAAGGGGAGCATCGCTACCTACTTTCTTGCCGCTTTCCATTGCATCAATGTGTTGCTGCCTCATCGCCTCAATATTGTTTCTATTTGAGGGCGCTGTGATTGTCAGTAACAGAAGTGGGCGGTTTTCGTGAGTACGGCCGGTTTCTTCAATGGTGATACGGTCAGACTTCTCGGCAAGTAGCTTCATATAATTGACGACTTGGTCGTGACGCACATGCCACTCGCCAATGTTGGCGCCTAGTATCGATTCAGGCGTGGGAATAGCTGGGTTGTAGGATACCGTGTCAGGTAAGTATGCTGTCACCGGCTGCCCGCCTACATCAGGTGCAATAGTAACAGTTGAAGCAGAGGCGGGATGTGCTAATGATTTCTGACTGGCTGTTGCCCCAAAGGCGATGGTACCAAAGGCTAATAATGAAACGAGTGAGAATGGATTCTTTTTGGCGGTGTAATGCAATTTCGCGAACATAGCGCTTCCCGTCTTGTTGTTATGGTTGAGAATAGTGTCGACGTGCACGCCTCTCAACAAATTCGATTCACTGGAATAATTTATTTAATTAATACCTGACTGTTTTACTCAGGTAAATTTGATACAATAATCCAAATTTCAAAATATGTAGGACTTGCTGATGATAACTATATCAGAAGAAGCCCAGGCTCACTTCGTAAAACTGTTGAGTAAACAAGAGTCTGGCACGAATATTCGTGTATTCGTCGTAAATCCAGGCACTTCGTCGGCTGAGTGTGGCGTGTCCTATTGCCCACCAGACGCGGTTGAAGAAACGGATACCCGTTTGCCATTTAATGGTTTCGATGCGGTCGTAGATGAAGAAAGCGCGCCTTATTTAGAGGAAGCGGAAATTGACTACGTTACCGATCAGATGGGCTCACAGTTAACCTTAAAAGCACCTAATGCAAAAGCGCGTAAAGTGTCTGACGACGCACCATTAATTGAGCGAATCAACTATATGATTGAGTCGGAAATCAATCCTCAGTTAGCGAGCCATGGTGGCAATGTTGTATTGACAGAACTGACTGACGACGGCTACGCCATACTTCAGTTCGGCGGCGGCTGCAATGGTTGCTCAATGGTAGACGTAACGCTTAAAGAAGGTATTGAGAAGCAAATGGTCGAGCAATTCGCTGGCGAGCTTAAGGGCGTGCGCGATGCGACTGAGCACCAAGCGGGTGAGCACTCTTACTACTAAGCGTAATATTGCACTTGCTTAAGTGTATATCTCGATAACTATCTCATGCTAAAGCAAGACATTCACAAAAGCTGGCAACGATTCAAAATAGGTCTATCTATTTTCGTTGTCGGCGTCTTGCTGTTGTTTACCTTAAGTGAACTTCATATCACGCTGCATTACCTGAGCCTTCTTATATTATTTGTCGGTTTCGCTATCGCCATGTTGGGTTACTGGGGAATTTTTATTCAGCGTTTTTCGTTTATAAAAAACAAAAAGCCACCGCCTAAATTCTGATTTCTTCCGGCTCTACGCCATACCTTCTTGCCCTATTCTTTATGTAAGCCAGTCTGATTGCACTCAGTTTTACCCATACGCCATACTCTAAATTGCGCAGCTGTCTCCCGTTCATTTATGTTCGCCTAGCGCTCGTCTCGGGTTATAGGTAGATTAGGGGTTGCGCAAAGTGCCTAACAATATGAAAAGGAGCTGTGGTGAATACAACAAAGAAGCTGGGCCTGCTTGGCGGAATGAGTTGGGAATCAACGGTCAGTTACTATCAAGCCATAAACCGTGGTGTAAACGCTCGACTTGGCGGACTTCACAGCGCACCGCTGATAATAAGCAGCGTTGATTTTGCCCACATAGAGCAGCTTCAGCATAAAGGAGAATGGGATAAAACCGCCGATATACTGATCCGCGAGGCGAAGCACTTAGAAACTGCGGGTGCAAAAGCCATATTAATTTGTACCAATACCATGCATAAAGTAGCAGCTGACATAGAGCAAAAGATCACCATCCCACTTATTCACATTGCCGACGCTACGGGGTGCGTGTTGCAACAAGATAGGGTTAAGAAAGTTGGGCTACTGGGCACCCGCTTCACCATGGAACAAACCTTTTATACATCCCGCCTTAAAGAGATTTTTGGCATTGAGGTTGTTACTCCAAATGCCCAACAACGAGACACGGTTCATAACATTATTTATGAACAATTATGCAAGGGCGTGATTTGTGTTGAATCCCGTAACGCGTATATTGACATTATAAATGAACTGGCGGCCGAGGGTGCTGAAGGCATCATTTTAGGCTGCACAGAAATTGCCTTATTAGTTCAACAACATCACACCAAAGTTAAGTTATACGATACTACCGCTATCCATGCTTCAGCTGCGGTAGATTTTGCATTAGCTCCCTAAAGCGTTAGCAAAGGGTAAGTAGCGAAACACACATAACCTAACTTTGATAAAAGGGAATTGGCCCTACTATTTTTAGAGGACACAGCTATGTTTAGCCACGTAATGATTGGTGCGAACGACCTTGAAGCATCAAAAAAATTCTACGATGCTATTTTAGGAGTATTAGGATACGAACCAGGCGTTTTTGATGAATACGGACGGGTTTTTTACTATACGCCGAAAGGTATTTTAGCGCTAACAAAACCGATTAACGGAGAGGCTGCCACACACGGTAATGGCACCACGCTCGGCCTTGCCGCTCGAACACCAGACATCGTTGATGAATGGCATAAAGTAGGAAGCGAGAATGGAGGCGTGCCATGCGAGGACCCACCGGGTATTCGAGGCAATGGGGAACGCCAACTGTATCTTGCTTATCTGCGAGACCCAGCGGGCAACAAACTCTGTGCCACGCACATCGTAAGAAAATAGCTGTAGTGCTGCCTGCTTAAATGATCACGCTCTTTTTGCAGGCTATTCACTTTTAGCTGTCTATTTGGCCCAAAGCCCTTTGAGTAATAGCACTTTGAGTAATAGCGTTTTGGGTAATGCCTAGTTATGTCTACATATAAGCCCTAACCAAACGAAACTGCATAGGTGTTACTGTCTGGCCGCTCAATATCCTAAACGGGCTTCGCCTTTTCTCTTCTTTGCACTTTGCACTTTGCACTTTGCACTATACATTGTTGCTAGATGAATTAACCTTGAACCAGTAAAAGCGCAGCTAACAGAGGGAATATGACACCTGAAGAAACTGGCAAGGCCTACGACACCATTACACACCTTTGGACTCGCCCTGAATTTAATCAGAAAAATGGGCTAACCGCCTACCAAAAAGCATTGTCATTTTTAGCGGACACCCCATCACAAGAGCCTGATACGGTGCCTAGCGAAGCGCTTGATAAGGGAGAAGCGCATGATAAGAGTGAAGCGCTTGATAAGGGAAAAGCGAGCAATAAAGACAAACCAAAGAAACGAGGCTACGCACTAGACATAGGTTGCGGATGCACCAATCGTTTTGTCCCGGTTATCGAACGCGCAGGGCTAACTTACGAAGGCATTGATGTTTCCAAAGATATGCTGGCTATTGCGACGTCCCAATTACCCGCTCATACCTTCTATTGCGCCGACGTGTGTACATTCACTATCCCCAAGCACTATTCGTTTATTAGCGCTTGGGATAGCTTTTGGCATATTCCCCTAACGCAGCAAGAGCCTTTGCTTAAGAAGCTAGTGGATCACTTAGACGATGACGGAGTGTTGCTTTTTAGCTGTGGGGGTACAGATGAAAGCGGCCAACATACAAACGAAGTGATGGGTCCAGAAGTCTACTACGCCTCGCTGGGGCTACATAGATACATAGAAATATTGATAGAAGCAGGCGGGTTTGTTCGTCATGTTGAATTCGACCAGCCCCCTGAACTACACACTATTATCATTGTGCAAAAAAAGAACCGCGAAAAAAACACAGTAGCAAGAATAATACTGAATGATGCCCTAGAAAAACTGAGAGAGGCAGCGTGCTCAGCGCGCCTTCCCTAAGTAAGGTCAGCGAAGCGTTATAAAACACTAGCTTTGCGGTATCGCTAGCTCACCACGTTTATCTAGTCGATAAAAGCTCCAGGCCAATGTCACACCGCGAGCGAGTAAAAAGGCAAGTAGAGCATACCAAAGGCTGACGTTACCCTGATCTTGCGTGAGGTACCAAACGGGGAAATACACCCCTAACGCACTTATTATCATGGTATTTCTCATTGCGCTGGCTCGGGTAAGACCAACAAATACGCCATCGTACAAAAAACACCAATGCGCTAATAGAGGAAGTAATACCATTAAACCAAGATAAGGTAGCGCAGCTTTTACAATGTCACTATGTTCGGTAAGAAGCGCGATAATGGCCTCACCGCCAGCGAAAAATATCAAGCTATAAATAAGGGCAAAAATACTCGACCAGACTAACCCTTGGTAGGTGCGTCGTTTCACTTCGCTGCTGTCTGACGCCCCCTTGGCTTCACCCACCAGCGCTTCCACCCCATAGGCTATGCCATCAAGTCCCAATGCAATAAGAACAAAGAACTGCATGAGTATGGCATTGACGGCCGCCGACGTTTCGCCGTAACGGGCACCTTGAATGGTGAGAAACGCTAAGCAGCCCTGTAATGCTAAGTTACGTAATAGCATGTCACCGTTAAGCTTCATCAGTACCTTACGAGCTGCACGGTTAAACCACGATGCACTCACCGCGACACCGCCTACGCGCTTAAACGCCACCGCTAGCGCCATTATAGCCATGGTATACTCAGCGATAACACTGGCCAGCGCCACGCCAGCTACAGACAAACCAAGCCCGAACACAAACACTACATCGAGTCCCGCATTCAATAAATTTCCCACAATTTGAATAGCCATGACGCTGCGCGTTTTTTGCTGCCCTACTAACCATCCAACTAATGCCAGATTAAGCATGGCAGCTGGTGCGCCCCATACCCGCGTCGAAAAGTAGTCTTGAAGATGCAGGGCAACTTCACTGTTTGGCTGAGTTAAAGCTAAGCCTATAGACAAGATAGGAGATTGAAGAGCGAGTACCACAGCCCCCAACATTAGAGCAACCGCCACCGTTTGCCACAGCACTTTTGCTGACTCTAATGTATTGTTCGGTGAGCCTTTAGCTTGTGCACTCAAGCCTGTTGATGACATGCGAAGAAACCCGCACACCCAGTATATTTGCGTTAAGATAAGTGCGCCCACCGAAGCCCCTGCAAGCATGGCTGGTAAAGACATGTGTCCCAAAACCGCGGTATCCACCAAACCTAATAGAGGCGTAGTAATATTCGCTAAGATCATGGGAAGCGCTAACGCCAACAGACGGGAATGGTCGTCAAAAAAGGAGCGCTGAGTTAGTTGAGCAGGGGACATAAATGATCTCAGTAGGGGTTAATTTCGCTATATACTATCAACCTATGCAGCGGCATAAGTGAAATGCGTACCAGCTTGACCATGTATAAGATTGGCCAAGTCGCATTATTTGGAGTTTACCATGCTATTGAATTTGATTAGGCACTCAGTGGATGATGATATGAAAACCAACAATGTAATTCAAAATAGAACGACGAGTCGCACGCGTTTGAAGATCTTATCTTCAATGCTTGCGGGAATTTTCAATGTTTTGTTGGTCTCACCTAGCATTGCTTCAGGCTCAGATGCAACCCCTGTTGCTGATGCGACTTCCACTACAAAGGAACAAAGTGGTAGTAACATCGGCTCTAGTGTGAGCACCACGCCTAACGCCGCCATTTTGCTTTATCACCATGTGTCGTCTTCAACACCAGCCAGTACCAGTATTTCGCCTGAAGCCTTTAAATCGCACATGGAATACTTGGACGCACACCACACTGTTGTTTCGCTTCAGGACGTTGTTTCTGCGATACAACACAACACTACACTGCCAGAAAATGCGGTTGCGATTACGTTTGACGATGGCTACGCAAACATTTTAGACAATGCTCACCCAATACTGGCTGACCTAGGTTTTCCCTATACCGTGTTTATCAACCCTGATGAAATTGGCGTAGGTCCTAAGCAGCTAACATGGGAGCAAGTTATTGCTATGCATAACGATGGCGTTGTTTTTGCCAACCACACGCTAGACCACCTTCATATGCTAAACGGTGAGCAAGCAATGGGCGAGCGCGCATGGCTGGAGAAAGTTTGGCAGAACGTAGAAAGTGCTGAAAAGAAGATTGAAGATAAACTGGATATTAGCCTTAAATATTTAGCGTACCCGTTTGGTGAATACAACACGGCGCTCGCTAATAAGCTCAAAGCTGAAGGTTACATTGGATTCGGGCAGCATTCCGGGGCTGTGGGCCCATCTAGCGACATGCAGGCACTACCGCGCTTCCCCGCGGCCGGTCCTTACGCCAATTTGGCAACGCTAAAGACCAAGCTTAATAGTCTAGCCATGCCAGTGACGCAAAGTTCACATAAAGACCCTCGTATGACAACACGAAACCTGTCATCGCCCATTAGTTTAACGATAGACAGTGACGATGTTCGCCTTACACAAGTAAATTGTTTTTTCGGCGGCGACCCTATCGAGACTAGCCTAGAAGAAAATGTGCTTACGTTTACCCTTGATGAAACCCTTCCAGTAGGACGTTCACGTGTGAATTGTACAGCACCGTCTAATGCGCAATCAGGGCGTTATTATTGGTACTCTACGCCCTTCTTTGTGGCAGATGAGAACGGCAATTACCCAGACTAGGGCATGTCGATAAGGCACATCTATGCTTGAGCGCGAGCGCATATCGATTGGGCTCGCGCGTATATAAGGAAACGTTTACCTATACAGGTTTAGAAAATCGAATAAAACCTTTATTTATCGACTCTTCCACAAAACTATGGCGCTGATAGAAACGAATGGCTGGCACGTTCGACACTTCAACATCTAGTACCACTTTACGTTTGTTCAGTTTTTCTGCTCGCGCTTGCATAGCATCAACCAGTATCGTTCCCACGCCCGTTCGACGGGCACTTTCTTCAACAGAGAGATGGCCTATCATGAGTTCGGTATTAGTAGGCGGCGTAAGATTGATGGCCACGGTCTGATTGCGCATGAGCACTGTCATAGCCTCATCGAGGGTAAAGTACGATGTGATGCTATCAAGGGTCGCCCTATCAAATGTTGCACCAAGTTTGCTGTGCCAAGAGGTCACAACACCGAGTACTTCGTCGCCGCTACACGCCACCCAATGATTCTTAAAGCCATATTGCCCGCCACCGAGCTCCCATGCATGAGACAGGTAGCCCTCAGCTGTTTTATTTTTATTTTGTCCAAAAATAGACGTTAACAAAGACTGCGCCGCATTCAATATAAGCGGCGTAGTTTGCGCAGCATCAGATGCCACACCTTGCCTTATTTTGATTTCCATATTACTGCTTCGAGATTATTATTGGCATATCAGCCAATATTTGCTGGGAATCACTTATCGATAGCTTTCCTGGCTCTCTTTTTGGTTTGAATCTTCCTATCACCCTAGCTTCAGGGTCGACAAGTACGACAGATGCACTGTGATCAACTAAATAGTTGGGGTTATCGGTACTTTCAGCAATGGCATACATCATTCCTAAATTACGTACAAACGGGAATAGCGCCTTGTGCTCTCCAGTTACGGCAATGAACTCCTCATTAAAATAGCTCACATACTCTGAAAGTCTTTCAATTGAATCGCGATTTGGATCAACGGATACAAAAACAATTCGAATAAGTTCGACACTATTTAATGCTTTTAGTTCAGGATATATGCCGTTCAGTTCAGCCATGGTAGTTGGGCAAATATCGGGGCAGAAGGTATAGCCCACAAATACTAAGCTCCACTGCCCTTCAAGCGACGAATTATCAAACACTTCACCTTCATGAGATGTAAGTGAAAACGGTGATAATGCTCTCGGCTCTGGGTAAGTCTGAAAGTATTCAGGCTGACTTTCAACATTTGGGGGCGCGATATACAGCGCCCCTACGATGCCTGCACATAGCGCTAAAAATGCAACAAGGCCGACGGTAGTTCGTTGATTCATAAACTCAGTGGTATGTAGTGATCTAAGAGTAATACGACAAACAATACCATGAGATGAATAATTGAAAACCTAAAAGTTTTCATTGCAGTTTGTGGCTCTGCATCGAATTTTAACTTTAATGCATAGTATAAAAACCCAATGTTAAGCACACTTGAGCCAATCAAATAAATGAGATCGCTCATGCCTGTAAGGTAGGGCAGCAAACATACAAGCCCCAACAATACTGTATACAGCAACACTGACGTTTTCGTAAATGACACACCGTGGGTTACCGGCAGCATGGGCACCTTCGCTTTGGCGTAATCTTTTTCTCTATGAATAGCGAGCGCCCAAAAATGCGGCGGCGTCCAGGTAAAGATAATCAGCACTAAAAGCAGGGCATGGGCATGTATTTCCCCTGTAACCGCGGTCCAACCTAGAAGCGGTGGAGCAGCCCCAGCTAAACCGCCAATCACGATGTTTTGCGGTGTCGCTCGCTTTAAATACATCGTGTAGATAAACGCGTAGCCTACTAGACTTGCTAAGGTTAACCACGCGGTTAGCATATTCACAAAAAGAGCTAACACTACAAATCCAACCACACCTAAAACGCCTGCAAACCACAGCGCGTTGTTTACGCTAACCTTGCCTTTTGCGACGGGGCGATTAAAAGTACGCGCCATCACACTATCTATCTTATGGTCGACAACGTGATTAATAACGGCAGCAGACGCAGACAACATACCAATACCCAATAAGCCACAGATAAGTACGGTTGCGTTTACCCACGAAGGCGTAGCTAAACACATGCCTACTAACGCGGTTAACAGCAACAACATGACGACATTAGGCTTCGTCATTTCATAGTAATCTCGCCACGTGACTACATTTTGCTGACGTGAAGTACGCGCATGTAAAGAGACCGATTTAGCCATGGAAACCTCCTGGAGCTTTAGGGAGAATATGAGAAGACGTTGACGCGTTTAAAGGGTCGTGCAAAGGCGCTTCGTGGATGCTAAATGCACCTGCACCCTGCAGTGGTTTCGAACCTGAGAATGAGCCTGTATTTCGTTTTTCTGTACCGAAGACGTTATCGTTTTCTAGTGCCAAGAATACGGTAAAAATGAGGTTGAGTAGGGAGATAAGTAACACGGCTGCGACCGCGTTATGCATTACAGCGACAGCCAGCGGCAGCATAAAGATAATGTTACTAAGTCCTAATGCCACTTGCGTGCACAATGCTACCAACATAAACGTACCCACATATTTTTGTTTACTTGTGGTGTAGCGGCTTACCAACACACTTATACCTAGTGCTAGTAAGTATAAAAACGTGATGACCGCGCCGAACCTATGCACTATGTGCATGGTAACTCGTTCGCCGTAATCGTGAGCACCAAACTCATAGTTGTCTGCGTCAGGCACACTGAATGCACCTGCCAAATCAATTCTTTCCTGCCAACCGCTTTCACAGACCGGCATTTCCGTACAGGCCAACGCAGCATAATTGGCAGAAGTCCATCCGCCAAGAGCAATCTGGGTAACAAGCACGCCAAGCCCAATGAAGGCGAAAAGTTTAAGGTTTCGCTGAAAGACTTTGGCTTGAGGTAAGTCGGTAATATCCTGATCATGCATAGCTGACGCTATGGGCGCTTGTTTAGTTTTCGATGCATCGCCTGCGGTGTTGCGCAAGCGGAGGTAGAGAATAAACAGGCAAGAGAGTACAGAGAAGCCCCCCAGCAAATGCCCCATAACTACGACGGGAAGCAGATTGAGCGTCACGGTCCACATACCAAGTGCTGCTTGGAAGATAATAAGCCCCAGCAGTAACAGAGGTAATTTAACGGGCGTGCCTTTGTCGCGCTGCCGAATAGCAATAATGGCAATAGCCAGAACACACAGCCCCAGCGTTCCTGCAAAATAGCGGTGAATCATTTCATTCCACGCCTTAAACGCCTCAACTGGACGTTCGGGAAAAGCGGCGTTAGCTTGTGCCACTTTTTCCTCACTCAAAGGCACGGTTAGGTTACCGTAGCATCCAGGCCAGTCGGGACATCCTAGCCCAGCGTCGGTCAAACGCGTATACGCACCGAGAATAATAACGACTGCCGCCAGAAAAATACTGAATAGGGTTAATTTTTTCATGGCCATTATCCTATACGCGATAATTTAAGAAGCTTTCTCATATCTGCCAGCATGTTGCGGCTTTCCATCACGGCGTCTTTTCTATCGTCTTTAATGTCGTAAAAGAGCATGGCGTTATTTTGCGTATCAACAATATAAACACTGCTAGAGGCAAGCGCCGTTGGTGTAGTAACGGGTAAGGTTTCGACAAAAGGGTAGTCTTCTAGCGCGGCTATCGCAGTTTGGTCGCTTGAAGCGGTAGTAACGACCACTGCTTGGGCACGGTCCGATTCTTTACCTAGCGCAAGCCACACTTGGTTAATGCTAAAAAGTGCGTTCTCGCACACTGCGTCACATTTACTTGGCATCACATACAACAAACGCCATTTAGGTTCCGCGTTTTCTAAAAGCGCACTCATGTCGATGGTCGGCGCGAGCAGCTGACCTTTATTTGTCGCGCCTTTAGTAAACCAATCGTTATCAAGTGCGAGCTTTGCCAGAACAACAGGTAAAACAAACACGGCTACCATAATAATTAATGTTTTTTTCGAAGCAGCATTACTCATAACTACGTCCTTTCTTACTAATTGCAAAGCCGCCAATGGCTGCAGCGGCAATGGCTAAACCAAACCATTGAACTGCATAGCCAAGGTGCTTTTCAGGAGACATTACGACGGCCTGATGTTCACGAATAAACGCGGGGTCAGGCGTGGTAAGGTGAAGAATAAAGGGTAAAAGTTTGCGCTCTAAGGCGTTGCTTAGTGCAGGGAATTCTATGTGTTGTACCAGCGCGGGGCTTTGCGACAAAGCCATGTTGGTTTCTTTCACTAAGGGGTTGTTACCCGGCACGCTAAGCACGCCGATTAATTCGCGCGTTTGGCTTGTAAAACTTATTTCCGGTAGCGTGCGCGTTAAGTCTGGCGCAGGCACCCAGCCAAAGTTAACCAAGAGCCACCCGACATTGGTATTTACCGGTACGATGACATCGAAACCCACCCGCTGATTGTGAATCTGATTATCTAATAGCAACACATGGTTAGCGTCTATTGCGCCGCTGAACGATACGGTAATATCCCGAGGATCATCATGAGACAACGCCTCTTCTAAACTCAAGGTTCCATTACTTTGCTTTTGCGCTATGCTAGCTAAACGTTGTTGCTTTTGGACCATGCGATCAAGTTGCCAGTACCCTAAACCGCACATAATCGCCACACTAAAGCCCGTGAGTAACCAAGGAATAACGTGGCGAGTGCGAGAAAACATGATTATTTCGCACCATGCAAAATTAGAATAAAAACAGAGGTGAATATGTTGATAAAAATAGTCCTTGTTGCGTTGGTGCTGTACATGATTGTGAATTTGTTCATGGCGATGCGAATCATGATGAAAAATGACACGTCTAAGGGCCCTATGAGTAAGTACATTGGTCGACGCGTGCTCACTTCTGCCGTCATTGTTATTATTATTCTTATCGCTATTGGTACCGGTTTAATTACCCCAAACCCAAGGCCTTACTGAGTTTGGGGATTCCTTTTAAAGTACGTAAACAAAGATGTAGAGCATGACCCACACTACATCTACAAAGTGCCAGTACCAGCTCCCCGCCTGAAACGCGAAGTGGTTTTCAGGCGTGAAATGCCCTTTCAAGACCCTAAAAAACAGTACAATTAGAATGATGGTGCCAAGGGTCACATGCATGCCGTGAAACCCTGTGAGCATAAAGAAGGTGTTGCCGTAAATGCCTGACTGAAGCGTAAGCCCCAAGTCGCGATACGCATGTATGTACTCTTCTACCTGTAGGAACAAGAACCCACATCCAAGTAAGATAGTGATACCCAGCATTAGGGTTAGCTGTTTGCGTTTGTTTTGCTCTAGTCCCACATGAGCGAAGTGCAGTGTAATAGATGAGATAAGCAAGATAACCGTGTTGATTGTGGGCAACCCCGCAGCACTCATTTCCTGTGTGGTAGTGCCGCCTGGCGTTGACACCAGCGGCCACATGGCCTCAAAGGTCGGCCATAAGACCTCATTGGTCATAGCGTTATTCGATGCGCCGCCCAGCCACGGAACGGAAATAAATCTCGCGTAGTAGAGGGCGCCGAAAAACGCAGCGAAAAACATCACCTCTGAAAAGATAAACCAGCTCATACCTTGTCGATATGAACGCCCCAGCTGATCGCTGTAAAGCCCTGCCATAGATTCATCTATTTGATTTTTAAACCAACCTACAAGCATAACGAGCAATACTGCTATCCCCGCTAAAAGGATATGACCGCCATAGCCTGTTTCACCTTTGGTTGCTTGCACCACATAATTGCCCGCACCTACGGCGATAAGAAATAGAGCAACGGCCCCTACGATGGGCCATGGACTTTGTGCGGGTACATAATATTTTTGGTATTCGTGATTCTGTACTTCGGGTTGCATTTTCTTCTCCTTACCCCTTCGGCCTATTCGCCATTTGATGGTGTTGAAGCCATAAAGGGATTCGGTGTTGTCGTTAGGTCACTGGCTCGCGCTGTGACGTCATAGAGTGTGTACTGCAAGGTAAAAAACGTAATTTCTTCAGGTAGCTGAGGGTCTACATAAAACTGCATGGGCATATAGGCTTCACTACCCGCATCTAATGGCTGCTGATTGAAGCAGAAGCATTCAGTCTTGTTCAGGTACAGTGCTGCCGTTCCGGGGGATACAGAGGGAATGGCCTGAGCTACGATATTGCTTGATGCAGGGTTTCTCACATAAAACGATACCGTATTAAGTTCGCCAGGGTGCACTTTCACGCGCTTGGTTTCAGCACGAAACTCCCAGGGCATACCGGTATTTGTGCGAGTAATAAACTCGACGGTCACTTCTCGCGACTCATCAATCTCAACCGATTGATAAACCGCAGCCGTGCCTTCGGTTTTTCCGTTAATTCCCGTAACGTCGCAAAATACGTCGTACAAGGGAACAAGGGCAAAGCCGAAGCCAAACATGCCAATGACAATAGCAACAAGTTTAATAACCATCTTGTTGTTTGCGCTTTGCTGTGACATCACGTGACCTCCGGGTAAATCCATAGATGAAGGTTGGTAAACGCTTGTTTAGTCGTTTATCTCCCTCACCACCTGCAATGTGTGAATGTCATTCCCATCGGCTTTTGCCGGTTGAAAGGAATGACCTATTCACAACTCCACCTACCGTTACTTAACGACAGGTGGCGTTTCAAACGTGTGATAAGGAGCGGGTGATGGAATTTCCCATTCCAATCCTTCTGCGCCGTCCCAAACTTGCGCTGATACCGGCTCACCTTGCTTTTTGCATGCCTTGATAAGCAGGGCAAGAAAGATGAGCTGAGATAAACCGAATGCAAAACCACCCAGGCTTATCCATTTATTAAAATCAGCGAACTGCAATGCATAGTCAGGAATACGGCGTGGCATACCAGCCAAACCCACAAAGTGCATAGGGAAGAACAACACATTGACCGATACCAGTGAGCACCAGAAATGCCATTTAGCTAAAGCTGTGTCATACATTTTTCCCGTCCATTTAGGCAACCAGTAATACACCGCAGCCATGATGGAAAAGACCGCGCCAGTTACCAGTACATAGTGGAAATGGGCTACAACGAAGTAAGTGTCGTGATATTGGAAGTCCACGGGCGTGATCGCCAACATTAGCCCTGACAACCCACCAATGGTGAACAGCACAATAAAGGCAATAGCGAACATCATTGGCATTTCAAAGCTCAGTGAGCCGCGCCACATGGTCGCTACCCAGTTAAACACTTTTACGCCAGTAGGCACCGAGATAAGCATGGTGGCAAACATGAAAAACATTTCCATGTACACCGGCATGCCCGTGGTGAACATATGGTGAGCCCACACAACAAAAGAGAGCAGCGCAATCGACGCCGTGGCGTAAACCATAGACGCGTATCCAAACAGCTGCTTTCGAGAGAAGGTAGGAACAATTTGCGAGATAATGCCGAAAGCGGGCAAGATCATAATGTACACTTCAGGGTGCCCGAAGAACCAGAAAATATGCTGGAACATAACCGGGTCGCCGCCACCAGCAGCATCAAAAAAGCTCGTGCCAAAGAACTTATCAGTTAACACCATGGTAACCGCACCGGCGAGCACTGGCATTACCGCAATCAGCAAGAATGCCGTGATAAGCCACGTCCATACAAACAGCGGCATTTTCATCCAGGTCATGCCTGGCGCACGCATATTAAAGATGGTCACAATCACGTTAATCGCACCCATAATGGATGAAATACCCATGATGTGAACAGAGAACACAAACAACGCTGTCGAATCGCCACTGTAAGTCGTTGAAAGGGGCGCGTAGAAAGTCCATCCAAAAGCAGGGCCGCCGCCTTCCATAAAGAGCGAGCTCAATAGAATGAGAAAGGCACCTGGTAAAATCCAGAAGCTCCAGTTATTCATGCGCGGTAACGCCATGTCAGGGGCGCCGATCATCATGGGAATAAGCCAGTTTGCGAGCCCAGTAAAGGCTGGCATTACTGCACCAAATACCATGATAAGCCCGTGTACCGTAGTCATTTGGTTAAAGAAGTTTGGCTCTACAATTTGTAGACCGGGTTGGAATAGTTCAGCGCGGATCACCATGGCCATCGCACCACCAACTAAAAACATAATAAAGGCAAACCACAGGTAAAGTGTGCCTATGTCTTTATGGTTAGTGGTAAACAACCAACGCGTTATCCCTTTAGGAATATGATCGTGGTGTTCATGGTCATCATGTAGGTGACCGTCATGAGGCGCAGAGGTATCTGGCGAAATAACTTCAGTTGCTTTGCTCATTGTCTGCTCCTAGTTTCCGTTTGCCACTGCGTTTACATCTTTGGCTTGAACCATATCGCCAGTTTTATTGCCCCAGGCATTTCGCTCGTAAGTGACTACGGCGGCAATTTCCTTAAGACTCAGCATTTTTCCAAACGCTTGCATGGCTGTTCCTGACTTTCCATGCAGCACGATGTCAATGTGACCTTGCTGATCTTCTAGTGCCATCTTGCTGCCTTTTAATGCCGGGAACACGCCAGGTAAACCTTCACCATTTGGCATATGGCAAGCAGCGCACGTTGCGTTGTATACTCGCTCGCCCTCTTTCATCAGTTCATCCATAGACATATTCATAGAAAGTAGACGCTGCTCTTCTTCTTTTGCTTTACGAACAATCTCTTCTTGTTCGCCCATCCACTTTTCAAACTCGGCGGGTTCTTTAGCAATTACCACAACCGGCATATAGCCATGGTCTTTACCACAAAGCTCTGCGCATTGTCCGCGATAAATACCCGGCTCATTCACCTTGGCCCAAGACTCGTTAATAAAGCCGGGGTTGGCATCTTTTTTCACGGCAAAGTCAGGAACCCACCAAGAGTGGATAACGTCGTCAGAGGTAATAAGAAAGCGTACTTTTTTCCCAGTAGGAATAACCAAGGGACGGTCAACTTCCAGCAGGTAGTTATCTGTTTTCTGGAATTTGTTCTCTATTTGCTCGCGCTGAGTGGCGAGTAAAGAATAAAACTCTACATCGCTATCCATGTACTTGTAATGCCATTTCCATTGAGAGCCTGTTACTAACACCGTCATGTCAGGCTCAGACGTGTCTTCCATAGCAATTAGAGTATTCGCTGCGGGTACCGCCATGAAGATAAGAATAAGGAAAGGAATAACGGTCCAAGCAATTTCGACCTTCACGTTTTCGTGAAAATTCGCTGGCTTGGCGCCACGGGACTTTCTATGTAGATACATTGAGGCGAACATCACGCCAAAAACTACAACCGCGATACCTACACAAATGAAGAACATCAACATATGGAGGTCGTATACCTGCCCACTGATGTCGGTAGCACCGCGTCTCAAATTAAGCGAAGAGGCTTCTTCGCTTGCTTCTTGCGCAAAAAGCAAAGGGGAAAAAAGCAAAATTGGTATACTAGAACACCATTTTGCGAAAACGGTCGTTAGTTGTTTCACTCAGCACCTCCGTAATGGCGTGGTCAAAGACGCTGATTAATTTGCGCGATGCCCTACCAAATGGTTTGCGAACGATTGACCCATAACCTCAACTTGTAAAACAAATTTAGAGTCATTGTTATTATTTTGTTAATCTCTGTATAAGAATTGCGCAATAATGTCGTGCCGTCTAGTCTTTTCTATTAAAAATTTAACGAAGTGGTTAATTTTTAATCATTTACTAAAATGGTCGCGGGGGATTTCACGTGCAAAAAGAGAAAGCCATTGCTGTGAGATGCCCTTGGAATCAAACAGGCATTTTGAACACGGGGTTAAAGTAAATGCTCGACTAACTAGTTAAGAAATCAATAAGTAATCGATTACTCAATGTCGATTTCAAACAAAATTCAAAATAAAAAATGGAAAATACTTGAAGCATTCATAGAAAGAATAACGTGAGTAATGATAAAAATAAGCGCGCAGAAAACCAACAGGTTTGCTGGGCAGGATAAAACCTAAGTTGGCAGATTGAAGAAAAAAACAGGAACAAAAGACATAAAAAAAGCGGCTAACGCGCCGCTTTTATACAAACAAGCTAAAATACTACATCCAGTCAGCGTTTCTGATCACACCCACCGCAATGCCTTCTATCGCAAAATGTTCAGTCGCCAAATCAACTTTTATTGGTGCAAACTCATCATTCTCAGCATGAAGCAATACTTCACGCCCGCGTTTCTCTAGACGCTTTACGGTGACGTCTTCATCGACACGCGCCACAACCACCTGACCGTTGTGTACATCAGTGGTGCGATGAACAGCGAGAAGATCACCGTCTAAAATACCAATGTCTTTCATGCTCATACCGTTAACGCGTAGCAAAAAGTCGGCATGGGGTTGAAACAGTGCAGGATCGACTTTGTAGTGCGATTCAACATGCTCTTGCGCCAAGATCGGCTCACCGGCTGCAACACGCCCAATTAACGGTAGGCCTTCTTCTTCTTGTGCGTCGTTATCAAGAGGGATATTGAGCTTAATGCCACGAGACGTACCAGGCAAAATTTCAATCACGCCTTTACGCGCCAATGCTTTCAAATGTTCCTCTGCTGCATTAGCAGAACGAAAGCCAAGCTGACGGGCTATTTCCGCACGAGTAGGCGGCATTCCCGTTTCTAACATGGTTGTTTTAATAAGTTCTAAAACTTCGGTTTGTCGAGCTGTGAGTGGGCGCATAAAAGACCTGTCTGTTCATACAGTTCCTGTAAGTATATACACCTAAAACTAAATAACAAGCACTTGCCGCGTCTTTTGCGATCTGCAATAGCCTACGACAAGTGCTTTCCTCTTATTTTACGAGAAGAGCCATGTTCGGGTTACTAATTTGTAACTCCAGCTCCCCATCACTATTTTGACGTGTGCGCATGCCTTCAACATTATCGAGCCCAAGTCCAGGGCTTTGCCACACCACATTGCCTTTATTATCAACCTCAACCACGCGATATGCGATGCTGTCATAATAATTGTACGAATAGTCATTCTCGTTAGGCTGGTAGATAGCGAGAATCGACTGATTAGACGACGTCGTTGGAACAGCCGCTATATACTGAGGGTAGAATGACGGTGCTATAGCGTCTTTGAGTTCTAATGCATCGCTCGCCACGTCATAAACATTGATGGTGTTGTAGTTTCTATTTAAACACGCAAATTCAAGTTCGCTATCACTATCAAAATTTACCGTGAGCAATTGGTCACAATTGGTTTCCAATTCATTCAATCCAACAAATTCACCATCCTGCATTTTATAGAGCTTGAGCGAACTATAGCCCCCAACAGCAAAATAATGCACACCGTCTTTTTCAGAGGCAGCAAGCGCATTAATTGAAAAATCGTTAATGATTGAGTCGATAAGCACCTGATTCTCGATATCAAACGCTTTAAGTCGATTGTTCTCAATAATAACTGCATCGGCGTAACTATCGTTATTTACGTCAATGGCTTCAATAAACGAAATTTCACTATTCTGATTATTGTTCAGTGTCCACTGAATAGCGTTATCTGTAAGTCTCACGACATTAAACGACGAACTATAATCCAGTGCCCCTATTAGTAACTCACCCACACCGTCATTGTTGTAGTCTGTAACGACCGGTTTGCTATAGTTATAGACATCTTCGCCAACCTCAGCACTTATCGCAAAGTTATCCTCTTTATCTACCGATAAAATCTGAATAGATGATTCGTAACTACTTGTATCGCTAACAAAGACGGCTCTTTCATCATTATCGCCATAAGGTGCCCAACCCGCGGCATGATATCTACTCGCGCGCGGCGCACCTTTTATATCTGACAAGGCATATTCACCGTTGGCATCTTGTTGCGCTACTAAAATTTGGTTCTCACCAGTCCAAATAATGTCGTCCACATTGTCATTGTCTAAATCGTCAATGAGAAGTGACATGCCACTGTAAGTGTTGTGGTTAAGAGCCCACTGCTCAGAGATTTGTCCCGCTTCTAATGCAAAACCTCTAACTTGTCCCCACTGACACTCGGAGACAACCACTATTCCTTCTGTAGCTGGGCTTTCTTTACTATAGGCGATATCACAAATGTCACCATGTTCCGCCGTTGCCAAACTGCTTTTCGATACTGCTGAGTAGATTGAGATATCATTCCAACTATCGGCACCGATGATTTCATCTACACCATCGTTATTCATATCACCCAGCACAACAAATGCGTCGCTGAACCCGCTACCGTATAGCCATTGGTTGGCACCGCTTTCGATATCAAATACATAACCATTGTTCGTTACCATTTCTATCGATGCGTCATCATCTACGTTACCAAAAGAAAGGTTATTGACGCCGTCAATATCGTACTGTTGCAACTGCTCACCTGTGCGAACATCTACAATGGCAATAGAAGTCGCATTGTAATATTCGCTCCCATATAAATAAGCAACTTCATCAACTCCGTCACCATTGATGTCGTAAAATAAGCCAGAAATAATACTATCTTCAATAATAAACACCGCTTCTGCGTTACTTTCGCGGTCTTTTATTACAGACAATCCCTGTTGAGTAAGAAGGTAGATTTCATCATTATTGTCACCATCAACATCTTGGGTATGCACGCTTCTAATTTCGCCTTTAGTTGGCAGTTTATACGGATACACATAGGTATTTTTAAGCGTATTGCCTTCTAGCGAAAATGCGCCCACGTTGCGAGCATTTACCGTGATAAGTTCACTTACACCATTGGTCGAAGCAATAGCAAAGCCGTGATTATAAATTGGTGTCATCACAGTAGTACGAGCATAAGCCGGGGCCTTGTCCGCATAAGAAGTGATTTCGAGCGTTTGTTGGGATTCAGTTCCGTCTAAGCTAGCGAAACTAAACATATAAGTTTGAGCGTTGAAAAGTTGATTCGCAGGTACATTCCAGGTCATCAGACCTTCCGCATTTAACGAAGCACCGGGAGGCGCTGAAATAAGCTCTCCCGCGACGTCATCGTCAACTCTGTCTGGGTCACTCATCGATACGGTAAACTCTACGTATCCGCCCGCAGTTACTACTTCAGGCATATTCGATGCAGTGAGCGTCATAGGAGAATTGCCGATCTCAACGAAAGTAGGCTGGGATTCGACAACGTTAATACCGTCTGACACCACCATGGTAACTTTAACTTCATCACCGAAGACTGCGCTGTAAGGTGGCAGCGTGGTACCATTAACATCGTCAAGGACTACACCATTTACATACCAGCGAAACGAAATCACCAGCTCTGAGTCGGGAGTATCTGAATCATGATAGTAGCCAGGCTCAACGGTGACTTCATCTGTGGTATAGACAGTCTCATAGGCATAGTAATAAGGCTGATTCACTACAGGAGGTACGGATATCGCATCGATATCTGAAAGCGCAAGGCCAGTATGATTTCCGCTGGCAAACGCTGTTAGATTATTAAAGTATACACCTACATCGTAAATATCATCGCCGTTGTTATCTTCGCCATAGCGAACTGCGCCATCAATAACGTCAATTCCAGCCGTTTTATCTCCTTTTACGACCAGCGAGCCAGATGACGAATAGGGAAGGTCGCCCTGATCAGAAGAATATGCAAAGTCCAATTTGCCTTTAGACGCAATGTAGATTGAACCATTAAGTTCAGACACGAAGGTGTTGTTTGTCACCCCTTCTGCTGATGTGCCACTGACCTTGTAAGTTTCACCATTGTGCGTGACAGTAAGATACTGCCTCGTCTCTTCATAAAACGTACCTGTTTGTGGGCGATAGCGAAAATCAACACTTAAGTAGCCTTTTAATGTTGTGCGCACGCCACCGTCTAGCATAGACAAAGTAGTGAAATAAGACGTTACTTCGGAGCTGTTTTCACCTGCGTCAGTAATAACTAGCGAAAATTGTCCGTCATACCGAGTGGAGTCGTAATATTGAATGCACTGATCATAATCTACAGTAATCGTTCCTGTACCCATGTCTTCATCAAGCTTACCTGAGTATGTTACTGATCCTGATTCATAGCACTCGGTCGTACCTTCAACGTTGCCGTTCTCATCTAGGAAGGTGTAGATATCATATTGATCTACATAGGGTGAGCCACTTGTATGGTCACCAAAGAGCGTGATGTAAACCTCTTGTACTGCGCTGATATCCACAGTAGAGACTTTCGTTTCTCCACTGTAGTTCGCATCAGCATAGGTGGTTGCCGCCGAGTTTAGTCGTGACTCTGAGTAATCTAAAGGATTTGATAAAATTTCTAGTGCTGTCGGCTCAGGTGGAGGTGGTGGGTTTGTAGGTGGAGAAGAATCAGAGTCACCTCCACCACCACACGCAGTTAGAGCTAAAAGAGAAAAAAGGCCAGAAAAACCCAAGCGCGAAGTTTTCATACATCGTCCCTGATTTAAAAGGCATGTCGGCTTTTTAGTTAAAAGCTCAAAACAAGCCTAATTATTAAGTTTAACAAAATATTCGTTTTTTATAACTTAACTTTATCAATCTAGCAACAGCGCCTTGAGCGTATACGCTTATATTTAATGTAGGCGAAGCCACGTACTATTATTATTCATCCCATACGACTTGGTTTCTGCCCTGCTCCTTGGCTCTGTACAGCGCCTTGTCAGCAAGCGATAAGAGGGCGCTGAAATCCGCCTCAAAGGTGTCTTTGATAAATGTTGCGCCGATGCTGATCGATAAATTCATCGTGTCTGTCTTGTAGGTCACCCTTCCTTCTTCAACAGCAATGCGCAGTGCTTCTAGCTGCCTATGGATCTCTTCTTTCTTGTCACCTATCATGACTATTGCAAACTCTTCTCCTCCTAATCGAGCCACGACATTTGGCGCTTGATTATGTTTAGCTATTTTTCTCGCAACAGCAATAAGCGCCTGATCTCCAGCATCGTGACCGTAGGTATCGTTTACTTTTTTGAAGTGATCAATATCGACGATAGCAACACATCCTCGACAATGTTGTTTTGAAAATGAGATGCACTCGTCAAGGAACGCGCGTCGGTTATAAAGGCCCGTTAAAGAATCAGTCATCGCCAAATGCCTAAGCTTCTCTTCAGCAACGGCTCGGGCTTCCTCAAGCTCTACTGCGTAGAACAAGCCAGCCAAAGCATCTAAAAAGGGCTGTAGAAACTCAGCATCTTCGTCAGTGTAGGTATCAAACTTATTCGCTAAACCGACCATTCCCACTACTTTATCTTTCACTTTTATTGGTAGGCCTAAAAATCGGCTAATGCGCGGATGACCGTGCGGAACACCTTTGGAATTAGGGTGACTGTTTGGCGCATTACTAATGGTAACTTCTCCCGTTAAAATTGAGGTTCCAAAAAGGTTATCGAAGTTGCTAAAGTAGAGGTTTCGTTTTTTGTACTCTGCATATTGAGAAAAGCTACTGTTATCCCAAACAATTTCAGAAATCGCATGAATGAAAAGTCTAGATGAGCTACCGTCTCCTTTCATTTGGCCGACAAAGGCAAACTGGCTATCTGAGATATCTATGAGTTCAGCCAGTACGGACTGACACGCCATCGTCAAGTCATTGTTTTGGAGATATGATGCCCGGGTTTTATTGATAAATTGAAGGAGCTGGGTTTTCTTTCTCTCATGCAGTTCGCTTTCCATTCGCTGCGTTATATCTCTGTGAATACCTGCTATACGAACCGGCTTACCTTGGGCATCTGTCTCAACGGTTTTCCCATAACTTTCAACCCAAACCCAAGAGCCATCAGTGTGTTTCATGCGAAATGTGGTGTTAAAGACTTTGCTCTTACCAATTAGATGCATGTTGAGCTGCTTTTCAACTTTGACGTAATCCGCGGGATGAATGAGCTGTCTAAAAAAGCGGGAGCCACTGTCATAGTATTCATACTCAAGACCAACAATGTCGCACCAGCGCTTGTTGACTTGATTAACATCGGCGGCCAAGTTCCAGTCCCATGTTCCTAACTCTGAAGCCTCGAGTAATAAACGCATCCGCTGATTGGTTTTATTGAGCTTGTCTTCCACATACTTTTGGTCACTAGTGTCAAACAAAAATGCTTGAACCGAGTACAACATGCCGTCTTCGCGAAAATTTGCCGTTGATATCATGCTCACCCAAATAGTACGCGTTGGCGTCCTTATCTGAAGACGGCAGGTGTGCGTTTCAACACCTTCCATGTGGGCCTGCATAGCAAAGGTAAAATCACCCTCCGCCTCCTCAGACAGCACCTCACTCAATGCCACCGTTCCAGTGAGCAAATCTTGGGGTGAAACTCCCAATACACGCTCACTATTTTTCGAGATATACACCAGCCTCAACGACGTATCATAGCGCCACGTTGCCAACACAATAGGAGACTTCTCAATAAGCCCATGCTCGCGTTTAAGCGCTTCGTGTTCTCTTGAAAGCGAAATATGCTGACTAACCAAAGCACCTATTCTCTCTAAAACTTCTAAGTGTTTTGCGTCTATTTCTCTTGGCACGGTATCAATTAAACATACGGCACCGATTACCTGATCATTTATCTCGATCGGCGTTCCTGCGTAGAAACAAATGTGAGGTTCTCCGGTGACGAGAGGATTATGCATAAACCGTGGATCTTCTTGCGCGTTGCTAACAACCACCTGCTTGCGCTCTTCAACGACGTGACTACAAAACGCATGTTCACGAGTGACTTTAGAAAGAGTGGTTCCGTAGTGTGCTTTAAAGGTTTCTTCAAACTCTCCGACGACGCCAATGAGTGCGATCGGCACCTTGTATGCCTCTGCGAGCACCATCATTAAATCATCAAGATCTAACGGCACTTCGCTATTGAGCATAAAGTCATCAATTGTCTTTAACCGGCTTTGATCATCCACTACTGCTTGCTCATATTCATTTGCCCTTATAAAAGTAGTAACAGTCCGGCTGTACCGCAATTAAATACAGCTAATGTTACGTTCTCTGTATTCGAACCCATTATAGAAATGGCTGTGACTCACAAGAAAAGGAGAAGGGCGCTTTTGAACTTCCCATGTTATGAATAGTCATTACAGCATGAGAAGCGATGAAATTGGCTTGTCGCGAGATTGTGACGCGTTTGTGTTACACTTCACCCGTTTTTATTTCATAGGATTACATAATTCATGTCGTGGATGCGAAAAGCCCTTCTGTCGGTATTTCATTATCCTGTTAAGTTACTGGTTAAAGCCCACAGCATTCCAGTTAACGTTGAAACCGAATTAGGAATAGATAAAAGTAAACCTATCGTTTATCTACTCCCCACCAACTCAGTGACAGACCAACTTGCACTGAGAATGTCGACTAAAGCGCTAGGTTTACCTAGTCCTACAGAAACCCTCACATTAGCGGGGCGAGAGTATTCGTCGACCTTATTTTTACGCAAAACCCAGCCTCTTTTCCGCTCGTCGGCTAAAGATACGGGAATTGAAGACGTTTTTACTGACCTCTTTCATTTGCATAGAGACCATGAAAACCTAGATTTACAAGTTGTTCCTGTCTATGTGACGTGGGGCCGTGCCCCGGGTCGTGGAAAGCCAGGCTTAAGCGATCTTATTGCTGATAAAGCGGCGCCAAGTTGGCTTCGTAAGTTGTTCATTGTGCTGTTTTTGGGCCGCGACAACTTTATTAACTACTCTAAAGCCGTTTCTGCACGCGCGATGTCCAATCAACATGGTAGTGACCAAAGTATTGCACATAAGCTTGTGCGCGTAGCAAGCACTCACTTTCAAAGAAAGCGCCAAAGCATGACTGGCCCTACGCTGTTAGAGCGTCAAGAACTCAATAATAGTGTGTTGGGCTCTGATGCAGTGCGTCGCGCTATTGCTGAGGAATCACGAAGCAAGAAGGTGTCTCATGAAAAAGCGAAAGAGACTGCCCAAACCTACATCACAGAAATCGCGGCAGACTACCGCGAAGGGCTAATTCGTTTTGGCGACAGGCTACTTACCCGTATATGGAACAAAATTTATAACGGTATTAGTGTAGGTCATGCCGATCGCATTCGTGAATTGGCGGCTAATGGTCATGAAATCATCTACGTACCGTGCCACCGTAGTCACATGGATTACCTATTATTAACTTACGTGATTTATCACGAGGGTATGGTTACGCCACATATCGCTGCAGGTATCAATCTGAACTTTTGGCCGGTTGGAAAAATGTTCCGTCGTGGCGGTGCTTTTTTCTTACGCCGCAGTTTTGCAGGCAACAAGCTCTACACAGCTGTTTTCAGAGAATATCTAGAGCTGCTGTTTAACAAAGGCTATTCGGTAAAATACTATCCCGAAGGTGGCCGCAGCCGAACCGGCCGTTTGATCCCACCGAAAACGGGCATGCTAGCCATGACCATTCAAGCCATGCTCAAAGGCGTTAACCGTCCCGTTAGTATCGTGCCTGTTTATATCGGCTATGAAAACGTGATGGAAGTGAAGAGCTATTTGAACGAACTCAAAGGCTCTAAGAAGAAAAAGGAATCTAACCTTCAGGTGTTCTCGGCTATTCGTAAACTCAAGAATTATGGTCACGGATACGTGAATTTTGGCGAACCCATTGCGCTTAACCAGTTTCTTGAAAATCATGTGCCTAACTGGCGAGATTGTCGCGATGCCGAGCCAGAGAAAAAACCAGCGTGGCTGACACCTGCGGTTAACGAACTGGCCAATAATGTCATGACGCGAATTAATCGCGCAGCGGCATTAAATGGTATGGCGTTAGCGTCGTTATGCTTACTGTCTTCTAAACGACAGACCATGAGTGAAGCAGAGTTAAAACAAGCAATGGGCGACTTCATGGACTTGTTTAAAGCGGTACCGTTCAGCGATGATGCCACCATTCCAGATTCATCAGCGGAAGAGCTACTGCGCGATACGCTGAAATTAGGCCGCTTTGACGTAAAAGAAGACGATTATGGGCGTTTGATCAGTCCTCAACCAAAATCAGCGGTATACCTCACTTATTATCGCAACAACATTTTGCACTTATTCGCGATCCCAGGTCTTATAATGGCGTCTATCTTCGCGAAGAAAGGCACCACGAAGAACAGTATTTTTCAGCTTATTGCGGCGCTTTATCCGTTGCTGCAAAAAGAGCTATTCTTGCACCTTACCCAAGATGAGGCGCTTGCGCATACTGATGCGCTTATAACAGCGCTACTAAACAAAGGATTGTTGCGTCAGGAGGGCGATGAACTGTTGCCGCCAGATGCACACTGCAAACAATTCCACTCAGCATGGCTGTTAAGCCGATGTATGCAGGAAACGCTTCAGCGTTACGCGGTGGTATTGACCATTCTTGATAAAGAAAAAGTGATTAGCCGAAGTGCGCTTGAGCGCGAAAGTAAGCAAGTGGCTGAACGCTTATCTGCTCTCTACGGGCTAAGCTCACCAGAGTTTTACGATAAGAATGTGTTGTCTAGCTTTATCAGTGCATTGAAAGAAAACCACTGGCTGGACTCTGAAAAAGATGGCAGCTTGAAGTACTCAGAAGAGTGTGAAGCCTTACGTGCTGACGTTATGGCCCTGATTTGGCCAGAAATGATGCAGCATTTGGAGAACGTTACACTAAACGCTTCGAATTAAGGCGACGCTAGCTGGCTGAATTTGCCAGCACTACGGAGCTTAGGTAAAAAGAGAAAGCCCATGCTACTGCATGGGCTTTTTATTGCGCGTCAATCTATCTTGGCTGGCATTGAAAATCCCCATACTTCATTGATAGATAGACGCTAGATAGTGCCGCTTCGTATCGCTCCCCGGTAAACCTGCGCTTAACGCGAAGCAATACAAAGCGAAAACGGGAGATAGGCTCGTTTCGCCTGTTTCGCTATTTAGACCTTCGCTGGTTGCGACAGGAAAAACGATAGGCGGGGTTGTCTGTTACTTCTTCAACCTTATAGCCTAACTCAGCAACATGCTGGTTAAAGTCATCTCTACTTTCTGGTGCGATATCAAAGCCTGCCAATACCAAACCTTCTGCTGCGCCATGGTTGCGATAGTGAAATAGGGTAATATTCCACTGTTCACCTAACGTATTTAAGAAGTTCAGTAGCGCACCCGGACGCTCAGGAAATTCAAAGCTGAAGACTTGCTCGTTGAGAATAGTTGGCGGACGGCCACCAACCATGTGACGAACATGGAGCTTCGCTAACTCATTATCGGTTAAGTTAACGCAGTCATACCCTTTGCTTTCAAGGTCGCTTTGCAGTGCAGCAAACTCTTGCTGCCCGCCTTTAAGCTTAACGCCCACGAAAATATGTGCTTCGCTCTCACTGGCATAGCGATAGTTAAATTCGGTGATTGCTTTTGCCCCAACGCACTCGCAAAACTGTTTAAACGCACCTTTGTTTTCAGGAATTTTAACCGCAAAGACCGCTTCTTTCTGCTCACCTAATTCACAGCGTTCAGACACATAGCGAAGGGTATGAAAGTTGATGTTTGCGCCACACAGAATGCCGCCTAACTTCTTACCTTTGAGGTCGTGTTGCTTAGCGTACTTGCGAATTGCCGCCACCGACAATGCGCCCGCAGGCTCTGCAATAACACGGGTATCATCAAAGATATCCTTAATTGCTCCGCATATTTCATCATTAGTAACCGTAATGGTTTCATCAATTAAACGATTACACAGACGGAAAGTTTCCTGCCCCATCACTTTAACAGCAACGCCATCAGCAAAAATGCCGACGCTTTCAAGCTCGGTAGGCGCGCCTTGCGCCTTTGCTTTAATGAAACAGGCCGATTCTTCCGACTCTACCGCAACGATTTTTATGCTTGGTTTTAGTTGCTTTAAGTAAACCGCAATACCAGCGGCTAAACCACCGCCGCCCACAGCAATAAATAAGATATCGAGGTGTGGGTTTTGCTCTAGCAGCTCTCGCGCGACTGTACCTTGCCCTGCAATGACATCGGGGTCGTCAAAGGGCGGAACAAAGGTATAACCGTGGGTCTCACATAATGCTTTTGCATGGCTACTTGCTTGATCAAAGCTGGTGCCATGCAATACCACATTCACGTTTTCACCTCCGAAGCGTCGTACTGCGTCTACCTTGATATCAGGCGTGGTTTCAGGCATGACAATAGTCGCCTGAATACCTTTCATTTTTGCACTGTACGCTAAGCCTTGCGCATGATTACCCGCCGAGGCGCCAATTACGCCAGCTTGCAATTGCTCGTCGCTTAGTGAGCAAATACGGTTATAGGCACCGCGCAGCTTAAAGCTTTTTACCGGCTGCTGATCTTCCCGTTTCAGAAAAATTTCATTGCCAAGCTCGGCTGAAAGCAAAGACATATAGGAAAGTTCACTTGCCACTGCTACATCGTAAACAGGGGCAAGTAAGATCTTCTTCAAATATTCATGATCGCTAACGTGTTCGGCTGCCATTATAGATTTTCCAGCTTAGTCACATCACGCACTGCACCTTTATCGGCACTGGTTGCTAACGCCGCAAAGGTTTTAAGAGATGTGGAGACTTCACGAACGCGATCTTTCGGCTTCCAAGGCTTATCACTGGCTTCCATTTTCGCGCGGCGTTCTGCTAGTTCTTCATCGTTAATAGCAATATTGATACTTCTATTGGGGATATCTATTTCAATTTTATCGCCATCTTCCACTAGACCAATGCCACCACCACTGGCGGCTTCAGGTGAGCAGTGACCTATAGACAACCCACTGGTACCGCCACTAAAGCGTCCGTCTGTTACCAAAGCGCAGTGCTTGCCTAACCCTTTAGATTTCAAGTAAGACGTTGGGTACAGCATTTCTTGCATACCCGGGCCGCCGCGGGGACCTTCGTAGCGAATGAAGACCACATCACCGGCTTTTACTTCATCGCCCAAGATACCTGCTACCGCATCATCTTGGCTTTCGTAGATTCTCGCAGTTCCGTTGAATTTAAGAATAGACTCATCTACGCCAGCCGTTTTTACAATACAGCCATCTTCAGCCACATTACCGTAAAGCACGGCTAGGCCACCTTCTTGACTGAACGCATGGTCGATAGAGCGAATGCAGCCGTTTTCGCGGTCGTCATCGGCTTCGTCCCAGCGACAATCTTGGCTAAATGCTTTTGTCGTGCGAATACCCGCAGGACCCGCGCGATAAAAGGTAATAGCGTCTTCGTTTTCAGGGTTAGTGATGTCCCACTCGCTGATAACGTCGGTAAGCGGTTTTCCTAAAACATGATTAACATCGGTGTTCAGCAAGCCAGCCTTATTTAGCTCGTTCAAAATACCCAAAACGCCACCCGCTCGGTGTACGTCTTCCATGTGATATTTGGGTGTTGAAGGTGCCACTTTGCATAGGTGAGGGACTTTGCGAGACAATCTGTCGATGTCTGCCATAGTAAACGGCACTTCGCCTTCCATTGCCGCTGCTAACAGATGCAAAATGGTATTGGTCGACCCCCCCATGGCAATATCCAAGCTCATGGCATTCTCAAAAGCCTTAAAGTTAGAGATATTACGTGGTAATACACTGTCATCATCGTCGCCGTAGTAACGCTTGCACAGCTCAACAATTTGTTTGCCCGCTTGTTTAAATAAACCTTCACGATCGGCGTGGGTAGCCAGCATAGAGCCGTTGCCCGGCAAGGATAAACCTAACGCTTCGGTTAGACAGTTCATGGAGTTCGCGGTGAACATCCCTGAACATGAGCCGCAGGTAGGGCAGGCTGAGCGCTCAATTTCGTCGGTATCAGCATCGCTAACTTTGTCGTCAGCAGCCGCTACCATGGCGTCAACCAAGTCTAGTTTAATAAGCTGGTCTGAAAGCTTGGTTTTACCCGCTTCCATTGGGCCCCCAGACACAAAAATGACCGGTACGTTCAAGCGCATAGACGCCATTAGCATTCCCGGGGTAATCTTGTCGCAGTTAGAAATGCAAACAATGGCATCGGCGCAATGTGCGTTCACCATGTATTCCACTGCATCAGCAATGATTTCTCGAGATGGTAAGCTATACAGCATACCGCTGTGCCCCATGGCGATACCGTCATCCACTGCGATAGTGTTGAATTCTTTCGCCACACCACCCGCTTCTTCAACGCTGCGTGCCACTAATTGGCCGAGATCTTTTAGGTGAACATGCCCAGGTACGAACTGCGTAAATGAGTTCGCAATAGCAATAATAGGCTTGCCGAAATCAGAGTCTTTCATTCCAGTTGCTCGCCATAACGCGCGAGCTCCCGCCATATTTCTACCTTGGGTGGTAGTTGCTGAACGTAACTTGGGCATAAATCCTTCCCGTTAATTTAAGGTTCTAGGTTTAGGCGCTAGACCTTTTTGTGAAACTAAAAAACAGTGGTAAACCAGTAATGCTTTGGCTCAACTTCCAATACGCGCTGTTTTACTCAAAATTGCATGTCATACTGATGATGTAACACATCATCTAAGGTCGTTCAAAGCGAGGAGCAACAAAGCCTAACTGCTAACACATCAGTAGCGCTTTGTTTTATATGATATATTTGACATACAATACCTATATCCATTGGCATTGTAATTATGAAATGTTGTTCGTTAGAGGTTATGGCTTTACCTCATCACTCAATATCACGAACCGTAATCTCAACAGTACGTTTCGATATTGGGCAAAGAAATAGCATGAAACATAAGGCCTGATCAAGTATTTTGCGGTAGGAATGGCGAGTTTTTAAGGGTAGTAAAAGGGTACAAGAAGATGTTTGATTGGTTTCATTGGTTAAACTTAGCGGGGGTTGCAGTGTGCGCAATTTCCGGCACCCTGATGGCCTATCAAAAGCGTATGGATGGATTTGGCGTGGTCGTGCTTGCCAGCGCAACCGCCATTGGCGGCGGAACACTGCGTGATGTCATGTTAGATGTCCCGGTCTTCTGGATTGCCGATACCGATTATTTATACACCACACTGATAGCCGCCTTTATACCCATTATCTGGCTGCGTATTAGTCCACGCTTTCCTTTTCACTATTTATTAATTGCCGATGCTTTCGGGCTAGCGCTGTTTAACGTAGTAGGCATAGAGAAAGCCTTGGCAAACGACACAGGCATGGCCGTGGCGGTTGCCATGGGCACCATTACCGGCGTGTTTGGCGGTCTGTTACGGGACGTTATTTGCCGAGAGGTACCGCTGGTACTCAACGGCGAACTGTATGCCATGACCTGTATTGCAGGGGGCGTGGTTTATGGAATAGGCATGCAAATGGAACTCGCCACACAGTGGTGTGGTATTGCGGCCCTTGTCACAACCGTACTGTTTAGGCTTGGCGCCATGCGCTGGCATTGGCAGCTGCCCGTTTTCTACAACGACCACCACTAGCACTAGCACTAGCACTAGCCTAAGTTTGCTGAGCAGGATCATTACATACCAAGCGTTTTATGCACTCTCAGTAGATCCCATCGTTAGTACAGTTACATCTTATCCCGACTCTCTCTAAAGTTTACGCCGACTGCGTTGGCTTACATTTTTACCGCGCTGACACGTTTGCGTTTCATAACCACGAATCATAAGTATTCAGCGAGAGGAGGTTGTTTAGATTATGGGAATGGCTGTTGTTAAAACCTTTGCAGGGCAGGGCGTGGCAGCGCCAGAGGTAAGTGTAGAGATTCACCTAGCTAATGGATTACCTGCTTTTCAACTGGTCGGTATGGCAGAAACCAGCGTTAAAGAAGCGCGAGAAAGAGTACGCAGTGCCCTGATAAACAGTGGTTTTGAGTTTCCCGCAAAACGAATAACCGTCAATTTAGCGCCGGCAGATATTCCCAAGTTTGGCGGGCGGTTCGACCTTCCCATCGCCGTAGGCATTTTAGCTGCGTCGGGCTACATCTCAGACATTAGCCTGCTCAACATTGCCTTTGTGGGCGAGCTTGCATTAAACGGCGAAATAAAGCCAGTAAACGGGCTTATTCCTGTGGTAATGGCAGCTGAACACGAAGACATTGCGCTCGTATACCCGGGTGATAATGACGTAGAGGCTGCATTGGTTTCTCACGCAACACGCTATCCTGCTTTCGATTTACAGTCTGTTTATGAACACCTTTCCGGCAACAAAAAACTTGCTAAAGGCCAACCGTTTACCTCGCGAGCACTTAACAGTCCCCTTTCAGGGTGGGATGACATTATCGGCCAAGAGCAGGCCAAACGAGCGCTTGTTATCGCAGCAAGTGGAGCACACAATTTACTTATGGTGGGGCCTCCTGGCACAGGTAAAAGCCTGCTCGCCAGCCGAATGCTATCGCTATTACCCGATATGAGCGAGGAAGAAGCGTTGGAAGTGGCAGCCATTCACTCTGTGAAAGGCGAAAAACTGCATGCAGAGCGTTTTTTAACCCGCCACTTGCGTTCGCCCCACCATACTAGCTCTGCGGTGGCACTTACTGGCGGCGGCTCTAACCCAGTGCCAGGTGAAATATCGCTGGCTCATAATGGTATTTTGTTTCTAGACGAACTGCCTGAATTTGGGCGAAAAGCACTGGATGTATTGCGCGAGCCACTTGAAACCGGCGACGTGCATTTGTCTCGTGCTTCAGGAAGCGCCACATACCCCGCTAACTTTCAATTAGTAGCGGCAATGAACCCAAGCCCGACAGGTGACATTGATGATAACCGACTAACCCCGCAGCAACAGCTCAACTACTTGAACCGATTATCGGGCCCACTGCTTGACAGAATTGATATACAAGTCGAAGTGCCGCGGCTACCTGACTACGACCTGCCAGAGCGTGCCAATAGATCTGACGACTCGATACACGCAACGCGAGAGCGGGTCATTGCAGCGCGTCACAAACAAGGGCTACGGCAAGGTAAGCCAAATGGGGCGCTGCACGCGGGTGAGCTTGCCGATATATGCTTACTTGATGACGCTGATTTGCAGTTTTTACAAGCCGCTGCTAAACAGCTTAATTTGTCTATGCGGGTATTTCATCGCACGTTAAAAGTGGCAAGAACCATTGCTGACCTTGAAGAGCAAAACGCTGTATCGCGGGCGCACATTGCAGAAGCATTGGGCTATCGCGCCCTCGATAACCTTATTAAACAGTTGAGCACTAGCTAAGCACCAGCTATGCCTTAAACTTAGCCACGCGTTTGCAAATTAAGCTGCATAAAGGCGTTTATAAGCGGCTCGTTTTGCTTATCCTGCAAGCAGCATAAACCTAAAGCATAAGGCTCAATATCTTCAACAGGTATTTGGGTTACAGCATTGGCCATACTGGAGTGATCAAGTACCACTTTAGGCACAAATCCCACGCCACATTCAAGTGCCACCATGCTCACGATGGCCTCGTTACCGCCGACATAAGCATACACATTTGGACGAATACCGTGTTCAGCAAACCAGTGATAGGCAGTACGACGGGTTGGGCCAGTTTCGGGCATAATCACCTGATGCTTGGTCCAGTCCAACTGGCTTAGTTGAGTAAGTCGCCACTCTCTTGGAGCAATAAGTACCAAAGGTACATTATCAAGCGCGGTGAAATGTAAATCTGTCGGCATATCAGGGGTGTAGATAGCAATAGATAAGTCGCACTCTTTGCCTTTCACTTTTTCTATCGCAAGGGCAGGATCGCCGGTAATTAGGCGTATATCAACACCCGGGTGCTGTTGCCTGAACTGTCTAAGCATAGCGGGTAAGTGGCTTTGACTAGCGGTAACCGAGCAAAATACGCTGAGCTCTCCCTGCAATGCGTCGTTATCTTCTTTTAAGTCGACCTTTAGCTGCTGCCAATCCTTCAGCGCTTGCTTTGAAAAAGACAGCAGCTTGTGCCCACTGTGGGTTAGCGCCACTTTGCGGTTATCACGTTTAAACAGTGTACAGCTTAACTCGTCCTCAAGGCGCTGAATCACGCGGCTTAATGTAGAAGGCGACACATACATGGCCTCGGCGGTAATGCCAAAATGTAGGCTGGTAGCTAGGTGATTGAACAGCTGTAGACTGCGAAAATCCATAAATATTTCACTTTATGCAACATTATCTTGCAAATATATCATTTTCCAAAACAAAAGAAATCTTTTAGTCTCAATATCAAGTCGTCATAGACGAGGTCTGTCAACACCAAGGTCGGTGTTTGATATTGACAAAAATGAATGTTGTTCGGAAATTTTTATGGCTAATTATTTCAACACCCTGTCACTTCGCCAGCAGTTAGATCAGCTTGGCCGCTGCCGTTTCATGGCACGCGATGAATTCGCTGACGGTTGTCAGTTCTTAAAAGGCAAGAAAATTGTCATTGTAGGCTGCGGCGCGCAGGGCCTTAACCAAGGCCTGAATATGCGTGACTCAGGGTTAGATGTTTCTTATGCGCTGCGTCAAGCAGCCATTGATGAGCAACGCGACTCATATAAGCGCGCAACCAGTAACGGATTTACCGTTGGTACTTACCAACAGCTCATTCCAGAAGCAGACGTAGTATATAACTTAACACCTGATAAGCAGCACGCTAGCGTAGTCGAAGCCGTTATGCCGCTTATGAAAGAAGGTGCAACGCTAGGTTACTCTCACGGTTTCAATATCGTTGAAGAAGGGCAGCAAATTCGTAGCGATATCACAGTAATCATGTGTGCGCCGAAAAGCCCGGGTTCTGAAGTACGTGAAGAATATAAGCGTGGCTTCGGTGTACCAACTCTGATTGCTGTACACCCAGAAAACGACCCTGAAGGTAAAGGTTGGGATCAGGCCAAAGCACTTGCAAGTGCAACGGGCGGTGACCGCGCAGGTGTACTTGAGTCATCATTTGTGGCTGAAGTTAAATCTGACCTCATGGGCGAGCAAACCATTTTGTGTGGTATGCAACAAGTTGCAGCGGTACTTGCGTTTGAAAAAATGGTTGATGACGGTATCGAGCCAGGATACGCAGGTGCACTTATTCAGTACGGCCTAGAAGCTATTACTGAAGCACTTAAGATTGGCGGTGTGACTAACATGATGGACCGTCTATCAAACCCTGCAAAAGTGAAAGCGTTTGAGCTTTCTGAGCAGTTAACTGATTTACTTCGTCCGCTATTTGAAAAGCACCAAGACGACATCATCAGCGGTGAGTTCTCTCGCACCATGATGGAAGATTGGGCCAATGGCGATGCGAACCTGCTTAAGTGGCGTGAAGAAACCGGTGAAACCGCGTTTGAAAACGCACCGGCTTATGAAGGTGAAATCAGTGAACAAGAATTCTTTGACCACGGCATCTTACTGGTTGCCATGATCAAGTGTGGTGTTGAAGTTGCGTTCGACGTAATGGTTGAAGCCGGTATTTTACCTGAGTCTGCGTACTATGAATCACTGCATGAAACACCGCTTATTTCTAACACAATCGCACGTAAGCGTTTGTATGAAATGAACGTGGTTATTTCAGACACAGCAGAATACGGAAACTATTTGTTTGCTAACGCAGCAATTCCAATTTTGCGTGAGAAATTTATGCCTACCATTGATACCAGCGTTATCGGTAAGGGTTTAGCCGCTACTTCTAATCAGGTAGAGAACAAACGCCTTGTTGAAATTAACGAAGCCATCCGCTCACACGGTGTGGAATCGGTAGGTAAGACCTTACGTGGCTACATGACTGACATGAAGGCCATCATAGGTTAGGACAGTTTCTGTCGTTAGGTGCTTAACTAAGCCCTCTTGCCCGACCATTTTGGTCGGGCTTTTTTATGTCCGTAAGCCTGCTAATAAGTATCTTTCTTACGCAACTGACCTCTGCGACACGCCGATACACCTTCTAAATAGAACCTTCACGAACGCGCTCAGCATAGCGTACGGATACGTAAGACAAAGCAAAAAAGACGAGAAATCCCCAGCCGATAGGCATTAAATTTCCATTTAAGAAACTGTCGACGAACAGTGCAACAGGCACCGAGAAAAGGCTAGAAAATGAGCCAATTATGGCCGCGCCTAAACCTGCCATATCGCCAAGCGGCTGCATCGCCATGGCGTTTAAGTTACCAAACAGTATGCCCACAAAGAAAAAGCCTACAAACATAACCGTAACCGTAGGAATTAAAGGCGGCAAGCCGTCGTACGCCAACAGCAACGCTAAATACACAACAGCAAACCCGTTAACTCCTTTAAGTGCAAAACGACAAAGCTTGCGCATCCCAAAACGCATTACCATTTTGCCGTTAAAGTAAGAGGCGAGACCAATTGAAAAAGCAAGCGTTGCAAAGATGTAGGGAAACCATTCACCTACGTTGTAAAACACAGTAAATATGGTTTGCGAAGCACTTAAATACGCCAAGAATGCCCCAAAAATACAGCCCATGGCAAAGGTGTAACCCATCACTGCTGGGTTAGTGAGAATGAACTTTGAAGATGCGAAAAACTGCGCCCATGAAAACTTTTTACGCCTTGCTCTTGGCAGGGTTTCCCCTTGACGAGAAAAAAACCAAATGCCGGCCATGGTAGCCACAATGAGAAACATAGTGAAAATATGGAACCATGAGGTCAACTCCATCACCGTTTGCCCAATAATAGGCGCCAACATAGGCACTAATATAAACACCATCATGATAAACGACATGACTTTTGCCATCGCATCGCCAACGTAAAGGTCGCGAATAATTGCCATAGAGGCTATTCGTGGCCCAGACACCCCAAATGCTTGAATAACGCGACCTACCAGCATGGTCTCCAAATTGGTGGCCATCATGCAAACAAATGTACCTAAGGCGAAAATACACAGGCCCACTAATATAGTTAGGCGACGGCCGCGGCTATCGGAAAAAGGCCCAAAGAACATTTGACCCAGTGCCATGCCTAAAAAGAACACGGTAACGATTAAGTGGGTTTGATGCGCCTCGGCGACCTGTAGTGACTCGCCAATTTGAATCAACGCAGGCAGCATAGCGTCAATGCTCAACGCGACAAGGGATGTCATCGTAGCCATTAGCGCAACAAATTCAACAAGGCCAAGCGCTGGCTTTTGCACAACTGCAGTATCCTCAGATACGCCATTAGAAGTCTGGGGCATAAAGTCTCGAATATGAAATAAAGTGGGGGAAATTAAAAAGGCGCGAAATTAACGCGCCTTGTTGAGTATACCTGAAACTTGGTTAAAAAGCCGCCAGCCAAGCAAAATCTTGTCGTAAATACTGGTGCATTTAACGGGTGTTACTCGGAAGCTGAAACGTTTGCCGTTGCAGCACTCGCTTTACTCGCTGGCCTAAGGTGTTGGTCTAAAAATGCATCCATTTCCTTAAAGAAAATATGTCGATTTCGCTGAATAGACAAATTGTGGTCGCCACTTTCAAGCTCTACATATTTGTAGACCTTGTCGTAATCATCTAACTCGTCAGCCATGTAGCGACTATGAAGTGGAGGGACAACTCTATCTTCATCTCCATGTACCAGCAAAATTGGCGTCTTTATCCCTTTCGCATTGTAGTAAGGCGAGCGCGCTTCAAGGTCATCATAATCATCCCCAATTTGGTTTTTCACAAATTCGTTGTTCAGGAAACGGCGAGAATGAATAATGACGTGTTTAAGTGAACTTACGCCAGCAAAGCTCACCGCACACTTAAACAGATCCGGGGTTTTGACAGTTGCCATCAGGGCGGCGTAACCGCCATAGCTAGCGCCCACAATACACATGTTGTCTTGCTCAGCGTGCCCCTGCTCTACCATCCAGTTTGCCGCATCGGTGATATCATCTTGCATAGCCAAGCCCCAACCTTTCATTTGGCTTTGCGCAAAGCTGTACCCATACCCTCTAGAACCTCTAAAGTTAGGCCTTAGTACTGCATAACCTTTCGACGTAAAATACGCTGTCCAATAGTCGAAACCACTGAAATCTCTTGCTCCGGGGCCGCCGTGGGGATGAATAATGGTAGGAAACGGGCCTTCGCCTTTTGGTAAAGTCAAATACGCTTCGATTTTGATGCCGTCTCTGGCTTCATATTCAATTAACGTATGCTCAGATAATTTTGCCGGATCTATTTGAGCATACTGCTCAAAAAGCATCACTAACGTGCCTTCTTTACGGTCACCCAACAAATAAACTCCTGGTAAGGTGTCTGACTCTGAATAAACAACATATGTTTGTTCGTCGTCGCTAAAGCTGACTAAGGTATTGTCGTAATCAGGAAGACCAGCATCGATACCATTTTGAAGAGCGACGTAACGTTCATCCCAATAATGTCGACCGTCATGGCGTACTCCTATTGCATCTCGGGTAACCGGTGAATAGATAAGGCTACCATTAACATCGTACCCTTCATCAGCATACACCTCTGTTCGCTCATTAGTAGTAAGGTTCAAGGTGTACAATGCACGGAAGTCTCCTTTATAACCTTTGAAATAAAGAATATTTGGGTCTTTTGCAAAGCCAACTGGGTATTCACCCTTGTCAGACATAGCGTTGTAAGCAAATAAGGTGCGCCAATCGTCTCCTTCTTTTAGAAAGACTTCTCGCTCCCCTGTATCGTAATCAAGCGAAACACCTATACGAACGTTATTTTGTTGGTCCGTCATCCAATCTCTAATGCGTTTTTTCCCGCGAATAATGCGACTTACGCCACCATCATTAACATTGATTTTGTAAACCGACGGCAGCCCCAACACCTCAGCGTCTAAGGCAATTAGAATATGTTCTGGATCGTCAGGCAGCCAGTCGATAACGTCATCGTGAAATTGAGGAATGTGGTTCGGGTTACCTGCTCGACGCTTTATTCTCTCCCATTCAACCAAGTTGAATGCACCGCCTTCACCGTCAAACTTAATGCTTAACAACCGTGTGTCGTGAACTTTCGTGGTGCCACGGCGGGTTTCGTAACGAGCGCTAACCACCAGCCGTTCATTGTTCACCCAGTTGTACCAGTTTATTTTTACGCGTTCATTGTCCGATCGCAGTAGGTAGTGCTTTTCACCCTTTTTTAAGTCGTAAGTGGCAAGCATGGCAAACGCTTCTTCTTGCTCAACGTTTTGAACAAAAGCGATTTTTGAGCCATCGGGTGACAGCGACGGAGTCCAATACGTTGGCAAAGAACTGAATTTTTCGTACTCGGGTTCTGCCTTAGTTTGATCTGCGCCCAGTGTGGAGAAAGAGCAAACCAACAGTAGCAAAGTAACTAGTGTCGTAGGTAAGAGAGCCTTATTAGAAGACATAACATTCCCTTGTTGTTTTTTATTGTTAGTGGAACTTAGCTTAGGCAAAAAACTCGAAGTTAAGTTACACAGAGTATACTCACTCATGCCCAGATGTACAAAAACAAAGCAATGCTAGGCTCTATGTTCAGTGAGTGGATGTGCCGGATATGTTCTGAAGACGGGCATTCTAGTTAGGAAAATACGTTGAGTGCATGCTATACCAATCCGCATAGATCATTACCCACTCAGCGAGATGATTGGTGTGATAAGCCATATTGAAGCCATGAAAGAGCGTATTCCTACTCAGCTTAAAGTGATTAAACGCAACGGTGTAGGCTTAAGCGCACTAGAAAAACCTTATGCGGTGGGGTGAACTCACCGCTTTAGGAATTAGTAGTTAAAACGTTTGCTTACAAGTATGTGCTTGGTAAATGCTCGCAAGATCATGGTTTTATGATACTTTATCGTTATTAAAAGTAGATATGGACATCATATTTAGTGAAACGATTTGCGATATACCCTCTTTTTGCCTCTTTCTGTTCGTTTGGTAGTACCTTTCAGTGTGAAAGTGAGTTTGCATGGCTAAAAAGCACGTTTGAAAACAACGATGCCGGCTTTCAATATACCGCAGAGAAAAAAGGGCAGGACCTTTATTCGGCCCACAATAGTGCGATTTTGGCGCGAGTACAAAGCGCGAAAAGCGAAGCGCAATGCCACGCAGTGCTTAGCGACTGGCTTACATTTTTTCGCAAGGGGCACATTGGTCTTGCGCTAAATACGAATGGCTCAGAGGAAGCGGTACGCGAATCGGTAGTGCATGATTTCGACTTATCGGCATTTAAACAACATTTGAAAAGCCAACGTGACGAAACTCTTGAGGGGATTTGGCAATTCTCAAGCTATACGGTTGCCTTAAAAAAAGAGGGCAATGTCCATAAAGCTTATATCGTTGAAAGTACCAACCCTTCATGGAAGGCGGGACAAGTAAAGTTTATCCTTAACGACCCTGCAGACAGCAATACTGCAAAAGTGACGTTTTTTATGGGCGATCACTCCGCCCGACAAATCGATACCATTACGTACTTGGGTAACAATGAAGTGGTGTTAGGCAATAGCTTTATTGTTATGTCGCGTGAGGAACCGCGACAAGAATCATCCCCTGAAATAACACGCTATGTTCGCCTGCTTAGTACAAAAGCTCCGCTATTCGAGAAAGTTTCAGAGAACACTGTGTTAGTTCGCATACCGGCTTTCGATCATGCCTTCAAAAAAGACATCGACGCGGTTATCGCTAAGCACCTAGACACGATTTTAAAAACTGAAAACTTCATTATCGACATCCGAGGAAACGGTGGTGGTAGTGACGTAAGCTATGCGTCTTTACTCCCTATTTTATACACCAACCCTATTCGCACTGTAGGCATGGAATACTTATCTACCGAGCTTAACAACTCTAGAATGCTTGGCTTTTTGCAAAACCCTCATTTTAGTGAAGAAGAAAAGCTATGGGCAAAAGACGGGTATGACATTCTTAATCAACACATCGGCAGCTACATCAATATTGATGAAGACGTAACGGTGGAGACATTCGATAAAATTGAACCCTTGCCGAAGAGTATTGGCGTACTTGTTGATTCAAGTAATGGCAGCACCGCTGAGCAGTTCTTACTGGCGGCTAAACAAAGCAAAAAAGTAAAGTTGTTTGGGCAAACTACCGCAGGTGTACTCGATATTTCTAACATGTATCAAACTGATTCGCCGAGCGGTACTTTTACTTTGTATTACAGCCTGACTAAAAGTTTACGCATTCCGCATATGGCCATTGATGGGGTAGGCATTCAGCCAGACTATTATATTGATGGAGAACTTCCTCTTTACCAGTGGACGTCTTATACGCAAAAGATACTTGAAGGCATGTAATGGAAATGAACTCGAGAAGAGCAAGAACTCTCGTTACCTCGTAGTACTATTTCCATTAAATACCCAGTACTTGCACAGCGTATAGTTACAAGCTGCGCCAGCAATGATGCCAATTGATAAGGAGAGCAATGGCATGATTCCAGTTTGCCCAAGCTTCACATTCGCAATGGAGAAGCAGATAAAATTAGGCAGTGCAGAAACTGTGGCGACCGTCATAAATCGAAACCATTGTTGCAAAACAGGAGCGTCATCTCTCTGAAAAGTAATGTGTCGATTGCCAAGCCAAGTAGCCGTTGCCGCGCACAAAAAAGCAATTATGCGTGCTTGAATTAGGCTTAAATGTGATGCGTATACAAATATAGAAAATGTAGCAGCATCAACAGAAAAGCCTAATATTCCCACGCCGATAAATCGAAAGACCTCTTTCTTCATAGTTTAGTTTGGCATTCATAAAGAGAGCGCCCGCTATGTGCTTCAAAAACTAATTTGCAGTCAAAGAATGGTGAGTCGGTAATTTTGGGTAGCGATTCTTGGGTAACGATGAACTGAGCGCTTCTCAGCTCAGGAAGAGTCGCTTTCATATCAATTTCTTTAGCTTGCCCGTGGCTGTAAAACTGTCCTGAAAAAGGACGTTTTCCGATATAGTAGATGGGGAGGCTAGGGTTACTATGCGCAAGTAGCGCTTTATCGCTGCGTTTTTCACCCCAGTGTACGTGTATATAAATACTGGTAACAATAAGTAAAAGCGGCGCAATACTAGCAGCAACTGGGAACCATAAAGTTTGCCAAATGCGGTTCGCGAGAATCAATGAAAAAATAAGCCCGAGCGGGGGAATAGCTGGTAGCACATAGGCGGGCAGAATATTGCCTGCAAATGAAAAAAATACTAAAGGTGATGCCATCCAACAAGCTAAAAAACTAAATAGCTTTTTATTGTTAGAGATGATCTTTTTAACGTTACCAATTCGCGTGAAAATCACAAGCGGAAGAATGATTGACCAAGGTGCCGCCGCATAAACCCAAAAAAGCCAAATGGTACCTCTCGTTTCTGTGTGAGCAGTACCATATAAGTCGCCTTCCCATCCGGAAACGACAAAACGCTCAAAATGTTCTCCTACAAAAAAATAGTCGAGAAAACCCGGAGTAGCTTGCTCAGCAAGAACATACCACGGCAGTGCAATGGCCGTCATTAGTGCCAGCCCACGAATGATAGGAATGCGACGCCAAAAAGTCACAATGCCTGTACCAAGTCCATAGTTAATTACTAGCCAAGGGAAAATTGCTAACCCAACTAGTAATATAACAATTGGACCTTTTGCTAGGAGTCCTACGCCGAGTCCCGAAAATCCGACAAATGCCCAGCGTAATGTTGGAACGTCCTGATCATAACTTTCCCAGCATAGGTAAAAGCCCCACATTGCAATGGTAATACCTAGGGTCAATGCCATATCCGTCATTACCGCCCCGGCAGCAATCAAAAACATGCCCGATGACGCCACTACTATTGCTGCGACAACCCCACTGATACCCAGGCGTTTAGCGAAGCTGAACAAAATAAGAATTACAAATACACCTGCTAACCAATGAGGGAATCTGAGTGCAAACTCATTAATGCCAAACAGTGTCACCCCTGCAGCACTCATCCAAGTAAAGAGCGGAGGCTTGCCCCAAAACGGTACACCGTAGTCGAACTGTGGCGTTATCCAGTTGCCTGTTTCGAACATCAGCCTCGCCATTTCGCCATACCTTGCTTCGGTAGTATCCATAAGCGGGTAACTACTAAGTGATAGCAAACGAATTGATAGCACTGCAGTGAGAGTCCAAAATAGCGTTTTCCTACTTAGTGTCATGCGCGTTTCTCGCTAAGGGTTTGTTTATGAACAGCGCCTTTCTCAGAGTAAGACTGAATGAGGTAGAGTGGTCTTTGTTTCGTTTCGATGAAAATTCTTCCTATATACTCGCCTAGCAAACCTATTGTGATAAGTTGAATTCCGCCAAGAGCAAGTTGCACAACCATAAGTGATGGGTAGCCAGAAACCGGTTCACCAAATAGAAGAGTTTTAGACACTACAAAAAGTCCATATAGAAAGGCGCTGCTAGCGATAATTAAACCAAGCACAGTTGCAGCTCTGAGTGGACGGATACTAAATGATGTAATGCCGTCAATCGCCAGACCCACTAGTTTGAAGTAATTCCATTTAGACTCACCACAAAAACGTGGATCGCGAGTGAATGGAAGTGTTGCTTGCTTGAACCCTGGCCAAGAAAAAATTCCCTTCATATATCTGTTTCGCTCCGGCAACGCATTGATATGGTCGACGACTTCCCGGGCAATCAGCCTGAAATCTCCAACATTTTCAGGTATATCTGTTTGGGACATTATGTTTAGTAAACTGTAGAAGACTGCTGCAGACTTCTTTTTAAGCCAACTTTCTCCAAGTCGTTCAGAGCGCTGCATATTTACCACATCGAAACCCTCTCGCCACTTGGTTAACATAGCAGGAATGAGCTCCGGAGGATCTTGTAGGTCAGCATCAATTGCGATAACGGCAAGCCCCGAACTATGAGCGAGCCCCGCGCTTAAGGCGCTCTCTTTTCCAAAATTTCTGCTTAACGCAATACACTTTATTGAGGAGGTATGAGAAGAGAAGCTTTCAACTAACGATTGGCTGTTATCCGTGCTTCCATCATTGACATAAACAATTTCGCTAGTATCTGAAAGGGTATCCAATACTCGTGTTAACCGAGCATGAAACTCACAAAGCACACTTTCTTCATTAAAGTACGGAACGACTACACTCAATGTAGTAGGCGGGCTAATGCGACTTTGAACAGATGAGATTTTTCCCATAACACTTACCAAACCTCTAAAAATTTAAAACTACAGAAGCAAACTGCTGTCAGAGTTGAGGAGCTTAACAAGCTAGATGTGAAAAGATTGTTGTTCACATTTTTTTCACGCCAGTAAGCGGAAAATAAGAACGAGAAGAAGAGAGCTGAATGCAGAAAATTTTGTTGATAGAAGATAGTCGAGAAGTCGCAGGGATTTTATTTGAGTATTACGAAAGTAAAGGCGTTGAGCTAGATTATGCTGATAATGGCGAATTAGGCTTTGAGCTTGCAAAAGCTGAGAGTTTCGATTTGATTTTACTCGATTTAATGCTGCCGCGAATGGACGGGTTGACGCTATGCAATAAGCTTAGGGATGAAGGTATTACAACGCCCATACTGATGTTAACGGCGCTCGATAACAGGGAAGATATGTTAAATGGCTTTAAGCATGGTGCAGATGATTACTTAACAAAACCATTTGATTTTGACGTCCTTGACGCTCGTGCCAATGCATTGATTAAACGCTACAAGGGACAAGTAGCAACATCAATTTTGCAGTTTGGCACGCTTAAGATCATACAAAAATCTCGCAAAGCATATCGGGATGACAAGTTATTGGTGCTCAACCCTACCACCTACACTATTTTAGAATTACTGTGTCAAAAGGCACCAGAGATAGTGTCTCGTCAAGAAATAGCTGAGAAGCTATGGCAAGAACATGAACCGCAAAATGATGTGTTACGCAGCCACATCTATCAGCTACGTAACCAGCTTGACAAGCCGTTTCACTCACCAATGCTAATTACCGTTCCTAAAATAGGTTTCAGGCTGGAGGAAGTGTAAATTGTTCGGCATATTTTCAAACGCACGCACACTTACTGGTAAGTTGGCATTGTTTTTTACAGTGATGTCATGCGTCATCGGTGTTTTAACGTTTTTACTTTTTTATTATGCCCTTCAATGGTCAGAAGACAGAGTTGGTGAGCGACGCATTCTTATTGATCGCGACAGTGCCGTTGAGAGATTTACAAATGGAGAGCATGGCGTCATAAAGCTCGATACTCTGACGACGGCCTACAACGACGAAGCGCAAGTGCCAGAGCCATTCAAGTCTTTTTTAAAAAATAAAAATACTTATCTAGGCGAAGTGGACACATTAGATTCACCTTCAGGCCACATGGTATTTAAGGGCGTTTACACCCAAAATGGTCAGCAAAAGGATATTGTTGTTTTAAGTTTTGTGGATAAAGTTGAGTTCAGTCGTGAAGAGATGGCGTTTGTTGCTATCGTTGTTATCATTTTTATCGCACTGCTCATGTTTGTGTTCGGTGCTTTCCTGTTTAAAGTTTCCAAAAAACTGATTGAGCCAGTCAATGAGCTTGCTCATCAACTCAACGACTCTTCAGGTGATGCGACGCGTGCGTTTAAGATTGGCAAAGGCGCAGTGGGTGAGTTTCAATTACTAACTACCAGGCTCAATCAATATCGCAAAGAGTTACGCCTTGTTTTAAAGAGAGAGCAAGCGTTTGCCCGCTATGCTAGCCACGAACTTCGTACGCCTTTAACCATTGTTAAGGGCGCTAATAACCTATTGTCACGGAGTGAATTAACAGAGGGGCAAGAACGACAAGTAGCTCGCATTAATGATGCGGTATCAGAAATGATAAAAATGGTTGATGCGTTGCTTTCCATTGTAAGGTACGAGCGGAACTCGGGCGATATTGAGGTGCGAGATGTAGACAAAAGCGAAATAATCAGAATTGTCGAAGCTAATAATCTTCATGCCGTGGATAAGCAAATTCGAATCAATGTGGATTTCAGAAGCAGTCCCAAAATCAAAGCTTCGCAGGCAATATTAAGCATGGTAGTGGGAAATATACTGAGAAACGCTTGTGCTGCATCCCAGAAAGGGGAAGTTGACATTTTAGTTAACGACAATGCAATAGAAGTAATCGATGATGGAGCGGGCCTGTCCAATGAAAGCAGCAAAAGTGGCCATGGGCTAGGGTTACTGATTGTTGACGATTTATGTCGGCGCTATGGATGGCAATTTTCACTACAGCCCCATGAATCGAGAGGTTGCCGCGCAATCATAACCTTTACCTAACTTCCTTACAGCCACCCTAATACGTAAACCCTTATAAACGGCAAGCATACGGTTATTTGCGAGTAACTAAGACCAAACAGGTTCATTTGTGTAACGTTATCCTTTATGGTGCGTCGTCAAAATAATAATGGACCAACATTTATGGATTCAACGTCACGCCCCAGCCTGTTTCAGCGCTACATGAATGGCAGTTTGGTACTGCAAATTATCATTGGTATCGTATGCGGTATTGCGATAGCGAGTTTTTCACCTTCAGCTGCTCAATCAGCAGGGCTATTGGGTAACTTATTTGTAAAAGCCTTAAAAGCAATAGCTCCTTTATTGGTTTTTGTTTTGGTCATGGCATCCATTGCCAACCATAAGCAAAACGAGCAAACCTTTATCAAACCCGTGCTTGTGCTTTATTTGATGGGCACACTACTGGCCGCGCTCACCGCCGTGTTGGCAAGCTTTGCTTTTCCTACAAGCTTAAGCTTAGTGACTTCAGAAGTTAGCCAAGCTGCGCCGAAAGGTGTATCGGAAGTCCTTACTACTTTGCTTTATAACATGGTAGATAATCCGGTAAATGCATTAGTAAATGGAAATTACATTGGTATTCTCACGTGGGCTGTAGGTCTAGGTTTAGGTCTTCGTCATGCTAGCGAGGCAACGAAAGCGCTACTTCAAAATATGGCAGATAGCGTAACAACCGTGGTGGGTTTTGTTATTAAACTCGCGCCCTTCGGTATTTTCGGCTTGGTAGCTAATACCATTGCTACAACGGGCTTTGAAGCATTGCTTGGTTACTCTCATTTACTAACGGTACTGATTGGCGCGATGCTATTTATCGCACTTGTGACCAACCCCTTGTTAGTATTTCTGGCAACCAAAAAGAATCCTTATCCTTTGGTGTTCAAATGCCTGAAAGAAAGCGGTATTACAGCGTTTTTCACCCGTAGTTCGGCGGCGAATATTCCGGTAAACATGGCGCTGTGTAAACGCTTAAAGCTTGATGAAGACACCTATTCGGTATCTATTCCGTTAGGCGCCACGATTAATATGGCTGGGGCTGCAATCACAATAACCGTGTTGACGCTAGCTGCGGTTAATACCTTGGGAATCGCTGTAGATTTCCCTACTGCTGTATTGTTAAGCGTTATCGCTGCGGTATCGGCATGTGGAAGTTCAGGTGTTGCAGGTGGTTCGCTACTGCTTATTCCGCTTGCCTGTAGCCTGTTTAATATACCCAATGAAGTGGCTATGCAGGTGGTTGCGGTGGGCTTTATTGTTGGCGTACTGCAAGATTCTGCTGAAACAGCATTAAATAGCTCCACCGATGTCTTGTTTACCGCCGCTGCGTGTGAAAGGGCAGGCGGCCAGTAAACATAAAAGCGTCAAACATAACAGCGTTAAACAGTTTAGGTGTGCGAACTTACTGCATCTACTGCTTCAAAAATTAGCCGTGCAGCCAGCTTTGCTGTGCGGCTATCAATATCATAATTGGGGTTCATTTCCGCAACGTCACACAGTTTCCATTGATATCCGTAAGTACTTTGGTGCTGTGCTAAAAAGTGTAGCGTGTTGATAACAAGTGTGGGGGATATTCCCAATGCACTGGGCGCGCTAACGCCAGGTGCTTGTGCTGCTGGAAATGCATCTAAACATACAGTGACGTAAAGCTCATCGATGTCTTTTAGCATCGGAGATAGTAGCTCATCTATTCGCTGCATACACAGTGATTCATCATTTAACGCCACATCGGTTAAATAGCGCGTGTTGGAAGTATTGGCAAAGTTAAACAGCGCTGGTGTATTGGCTGCTTTCGATACGCCCAAACAAGCGTAATGAAACGGTGTGTCGTGTAGCTGGCAGTGATCATACACTTGCCTGAACGGCGTACCTGAACTGGTGTTTGGTGAAGGCTTTCTTAAATCAAAATGGGCGTCGAAATTAATAATTCCAATGCGGGCGCTTTCGGGCTTAGCATTGAAAACCCCTTGATAGCTACCCCATGCAATTTCATGTCCCCCTCCCAGACCGATGACCAAACCATCATTTTGCTTGAGCGCATAGCAAATGGCGTCAGCATATTGGGTTTGTGCCTGGGCTAAGTTCTCTTTAGCGGTAACATTCCCTAAATCAGCCAATGCTGCGCTTGGCCAGTGCCAGGGTAAGTTTGCCAGTGCCTGGCGAATAGCGTTTGGACCAGCAGCTGCACCTACGCGGCCTTTGTTAAATGCCACACCTAAATCACTCTCAAAACCAACAAGGGTAACGGCGTTGGCTAATGAATTATCTTCGCCGACTTCAAGTTCGTTAACTTTTTGATGCCAACGTAGGCCCTCAATGCCGTCTTCACTGTCTATTCTGCCTTGCCACTTAAACATGTTTACCTTCCTTAAACACCGCAACGGGGCGGTGGCCATTAATACAATAGGCGAGCTCTGCCGGCGTTTCGATATCCCAAAGTGTTAAGTCAGCAAGCTTACCTGCTTCAATAACACCTCGGTCGTGCAGCCCAAGTGCGCTAGCCGCGTGTGCAGTGGCGCCGCGTAGCGCTTCTTCTGGCGTAAGTTGAAACAGCACACACCCCATATTTATCGCGGTAAGGATTGAGGCTAACGGCGAACTACCTGGATTAAAGTCAGTGGCTAAGGCCATGGGCACATTGTGCGCCCTTAGGGCGTCTACCGGCGGCTTTTGAACTTCACTTAAGTAATAAAAAGCGCCTGGTAAAAGTACGGCAACGGTGCCACTTTGGGCAAGTAAGGGAATATCGCTGTCAGCTAAATATTCAATGTGATCTACCGATAGTGCGCCGTACTTAGCTGCTAGCACTGCGCCTTTGCTGTCGCTAAGCTGTTCTACATGAGCTTTAATGGGTAAACCGTGCTGCTGTGCGCAGCTAAACACTCGTTCTGTTTGTGAAGTTGAAAATCCAATAGTTTCACAAAATACATCAACGGCGTCAGCTAAGTTTTGCGAAGCAATGTGAGGAAGTGCCTCGTTGCAAATGAAATCGATATATCCTTCTGAGTCGTCAGCAAATTCATTGGGCAGGGCGTGAGCGCCTAAATAGGTAGTTTTAATACTCACAGGAAGATGCTGCTCAAGGGATTTAGCCACGCGTAACATACGCACTTCAGTGTCTAAATCCAGCCCGTAACCTGATTTGACTTCAATGGTGGTAACACCTTCTTCGCACAGTCGCTTTGCGCGTTTTATCGCAGTGTGAAGCAGAGTGTTTTCGTCAGAGCGTCGAGTTTTTTCAACCGTCCCTTTAATGCCACCGCCGCGCTGCGCAATGTCTACATAACTTGCGCCCTGCAATCGCATTTCGAATTCTTCGGCGCGATTGCCGCCATACACTAGATGCGTATGACAATCGATGAAGCCAGGCAATAGCCACGGGTGTTTGGGCGTCGAACCTTCATTTTGGGGAATTAGGGTAGTGGCATCTATTACGCTTTTGGCCTGCTCAAACACGTCGTCTAGTGAGTCATCGCAAGGAAGTAACGCAGCAATTTTGCCGTCTTTTATGGCAATGGCGTGTGGCGGTAATTCGCCATAGGGCAACTTGTTGTCTTGCATAGACGCAATGCGAACATTGTAAATAAGCGTGTCGTACTGATAACCCATATCGTGCTCCACTCTAAGCCACCTCTTGTCTGGTTTTTTCGTTTAATTGGTCGTCTAGCTCTTTTTCTGGCTTTGTCCAGAATCTTTACTGAAACGCAGTGTAAATTTTGAGTTCAGTGTACTTGTGCATACTTGTATATACAAGTATGCTGTTATCATATTATTAACAATTTAGTTGTGAATGGCCACGATATGCAACCTCGGTACAGAGTAATTAAGACAGCAATTTTGGATGCCATCGAAAGTGGTGAGATGAAGCCGGGTAGCCAAGTGCCTTCAGAAAACCAACTTGCCCAGCAGCACGGTGTAAGCCGAATGACTGCTAGAAGAGCGTTAAGTGAAATGGTGGACGAGGGCATTTTAATGCGCAGCCAGGGGATAGGCACCTTTGTGTCAGATAGTCGCCCTATGAGCTCAATGCTTGAGATTAAAAGTATTCGCGATGAAATAGAGCAGCGGGGGCATAGATACACCAACGAAATATTGGTGTTGGAAACCTCGCCAGCCAGTGATGCTATTGCTCAGCGACTGGGAATCGATGTGGGAGAGCCAGTATTCCATAGCATTATCGTACACTGCGAGAACAATCTACCCGTGCAGTATGAAGACAGGTGGGTTAACCCAGCGTGGATTAACGACTATTTAGATAAAGATTTTAAAGCTCAAACTGCAAACTTTTATTTGAATCAGGTCGCGCCCCTTTCACAAGCCGATCACAGCGTAGAAGCTGTGGTTGTTGAAAAAGATATTGCACAAGCACTATTGATTAAGCCTAAAGAGCCGTGCCTGAAAATTACGCGACGAACCTTCTCTCGAGTGCCCAGCGCAATAACCAGCGATGAGAGCAATATTGGCGAGTCGTCAACGGCAAATGCTCAGATAAAGAACGGTTTAAGGGCTACGTCAGATTCACCCTTAAATAATAGCTCCAAAGCGAGTTCAAGCGCAGTGGTTAGCCACGCGGTGCTGTATCACCCAGGTAGTCGATACCGCTTGGGAGGACACTTGGAGTTCTAAGTGTCATTGCGCCAAAGGCGCTAGCAACTCATTACTTTCTAAAAAGATGACACTTCCTAATAAAAAACAAATCGGCAAACGTAAGAATATGCCTAGGAGAAGTTTATGAAACGCCTCGACCCTACAAGAGAAATACGTGCCCCAAGAGGCAGTACGTTAAATGCGAAGAGCTGGCAAACTGAAGCGCCGCTTCGCATGTTAATGAATAACCTGGATCCAGACGTTGCGGAGCATCCGCAAAATTTGGTGGTTTACGGCGGTATTGGGCGTGCGGCCCGTGACTGGGCGTCTTACGACAAAATTGTAGAAGTACTCAAGCGTTTAAATACTGATGAGACGTTGCTGGTTCAATCAGGCAAACCTGTTGGGGTATTTCCCACTCACGAAAATGCACCTCGTGTGTTAATTGCTAACTCTAACCTTGTACCGCATTGGGCAAACTGGGAGCACTTTAACGCTCTGGATAAAGAAGGTTTGATGATGTACGGGCAAATGACCGCAGGGTCATGGATATACATAGGCTCGCAAGGCATTGTCCAGGGTACTTATGAAACGTTTGTGAGCGTGGCCAAAACGCATTTTGAAGGAAGCGCTGAAGGACGCTGGATTTTGACTGGTGGCTTGGGCGGTATGGGCGGAGCACAGCCTTTAGCTGCAACCATGGCTGGCTTTTCAATGGTAGCTGTGGAGGTGGATGAAACTCGCATAGATTTCAGAATTCGCACGGGCTATTTGGACAAAAAAGCGCATTCGTTAGATGAAGCCATGCAACTCCTAGAAGAAGCCAAAGAAGCTGGGAAGCCTGTATCAATTGGCCTATTAGGCAATGCCGCTGAAGTCTTTCCCGATATGCTAGCTAAAGGGATTGTTCCCGACGTTGTGACCGACCAAACCAGTGCGCACGATCCGTTGAATGGCTATCTACCAGTGGGGTGGACGCTAGATCAAGCTGAGGCGCAGCGTAAAAAGACGAAGCGGGTGTTGTGAAAGTGCTAAACAGTCGATGGCGCTGCAAGTTAAAGCAATGCTTGGTTTCCAACAAGCTGGCGCTGCTACTCTTGATTATGGCAACAACATTAGACAAATGGCGCTAGAAGAGGGTATTGAGCATGCGTTCGATTTCCCAGGTTTCGTTCCTGCTTATATTCGACCGCTTTTTTGTCAGGGCATAGGGCCTTTCAGATGGGCTGCGCTGTCAGGCGATCCGGAAGATATCTATAAAACGGACGCGAAAGTTAAAGAGCTTATACCCGGCAACCCCCATCTACATAACTGGCTAGATATGGCCAAAGAACGCATTCAATTCCAAGGCCTGCCCGCGCGTATTTGCTGGGTGGGGCTGGGTGAAAGACAAAAGCTGGGGCTTGCCTTTAATGAAATGGTTCGCAGTGGCGAGCTAAGCGCGCCAGTTGTGATTGGACGGGATCATCTCGACTCTGGTTCGGTAGCTTCACCCAATAGAGAAACCGAGGCCATGCTCGATGGTTCAGATGCCGTTTCGGACTGGCCGCTGCTGAACGCCCTGCTAAATACAGCGGGTGGTGCAACCTGGGTAAGCCTTCATCATGGTGGCGGTGTAGGAATGGGTTTTAGCCAACACTCGGGTGTAGTGATTGTTTGTGACGGTTCGGACGAAGCGGCTGAGCGTATTGCTCGGGTTCTTCATAACGACCCTGCCACGGGCGTAATGCGTCATGCAGATGCAGGCTACGACATTGCAAAAGACTGTGCTGCCAAGCACAACTTGGATCTTCCCATGATCAATAACGCGGCTAATAATCAAAGCCCTGATGGAACAAGCACACATTCAAGCGCGAACAAAAGCTTTGGTGGGGAGAAATAGTCATGTCGCATTCGTCTTTTATTACTGAAAACGGTGGTGTTAAGCAGCTTAATCTTGTGCCAGGTACATTGACGTTAGATCAGTTACGGGAAGTACATCGAAGCCACGTTCATTTATCGTTAGATGAAAGCGCAGTACCCGCTATAAACGCCGCCGAGCAAGTAGTGCTTAATGTCATTAAAGAAAACCGGACTGTCTATGGCATCAATACCGGCTTTGGTTTGTTGGCTAATACTCGTATTAATGTTGATGAGTTAGAGCTATTACAGCGCAGTATTGTGTTATCGCACGCGGCCGGTACGGGCGACTTTATGCAAGAAGATACTGTGCGCCTGCTCATGCTGTTAAAAATTAACTCCTTGGCCCGTGGTTATTCTGGCATTCGCCTCAGCGTAATAGAAGCGCTCATTACCTTGTTTAATGCACAGGTTTATCCCGCCATTCCTGAAAAAGGCTCGGTAGGCGCCAGCGGCGACTTAGCGCCTTTAGCACACATGAGTGTGGTGCTGTTAGGGGAAGGGGAAGCTTTTTATAAAGGAGAGAGAATTAGTGCAGCCCAAGCCCTTGAAATAGCCGGCATGCAGCCAATTGCGCTGGCACCCAAAGAAGGCTTAGCACTGTTAAACGGCACACAAGCCTCGACAGCGTTTGCACTTCAGGGGCTGTTTTATACTGAAAATGCGCTTCATAGTGCTATTGGTATTGGTGCGCTTACTGTTGAGGCCGCGTTAGGTTCCCGCGTGCCGTTCGACGCGCGGATCCACGAAGTGCGTGGCCACAAAAGCCAGAGCGATGTGGCGACTGCGTTTAGAATATTGCTAGACACCTCAGAGATTGGCCATTCACATCAACGGTGTGAAAAAGTGCAAGACCCATACTCTCTGCGTTGCCAGCCACAGGTGATGGGAGCGTGTTTACAGCAAATGCGCTATGCCCAAGAGATTTTGGTGGTTGAAGCTAATGGAGTAAGTGACAACCCGTTGGTTTTTGTTGAAAATAATGATGACGCTGATACGCCAACTGGCGATATTCTATCTGGCGGAAACTTTCATGCGGAAACCGTGGCAATGGCGGCAGATATGCTGGCTATTGCACTATCTGAAATTGGCGCACTGTCGGAGCGCAGAATGTCGTTAATGATTGATACGCATTTAAGTGGTTTGCCACCGTTCCTGGTTGAAAATGGTGGGGTAAACTCGGGCTTCATGATTGCGCAGGTTACCTGTGCGGCGCTTGCTAGTGAAAACAAAACCCTGGCGCACCCCGCATCTATCGATTCGTTGCCTACGTCTGCGAACCAAGAAGACCACGTGTCTATGGCTACCTTCGCCGCGAGGCGTTTACGAGATATTTTCGATAACGTGGCAGGTATATTGGCCATTGAGTGGTTAGCGGCCTGCCAAGGGTTAGATTTCAGGAAGCCGTTTAAAACCAGCGAAAAGCTCCAAGTGTTGATGCAGCTACTAAGAGACCAAGTGCCGTTTTACGACAAAGACCGCTATTTTGCGCCAGACATTGAAAAGGCCAAGCAACTTATTAAGCAGCACGACCTTATGGATAAGACACAGTTAAACCTGTTAGTCTAAAATGATCACAGGCTCGGTATTTCGAGTAAACAAATAAAGATCATAAATAGAGTAGAGGTGGGAATGATATGAAAACAAATGGACGTTGGTTAAGTTCATACGAGGCTCGTACTTCTATGAAAGGCACTTTTAAGAGCGGCTCTTTTGTGAAAAGCACTGTGCTGGGGTTACTCGCCGCATCGGTGTTTACGTTGGCAGGCTGTAGCGACAGCGAAGTGGGCGATGTGTCTCTTGGTCTTTTTACCACAAAAGACATTAAAATTGATGCGCTTCAAGACCCCATAGTGACAGGTGTAACCTGCCATATTTCAAGTATTGAAGCGAACCTTGATTTGTCGGATCCATCAGACAGTTCAATCGCGTGCAGACAAACCGGCCCTATTACGGCTGAGATGTTAAACGCCATTGATAAGTCAGATTCAGGTGAAGTAATTTTTAAAAAATCTAAGAGCGTGTTTTTCAAAAACATGAAGCTTCGAAGAATTTACGATGCCGACTCAAAAACGCTGATTTACTTGTCTTACAGCACCAAAGAGACATCTGGCAGCTATAAACATAGTTTGTCTACGGTACCACTGTGGGAAACGCTAGCGTTTAAAAAGCCCGCGTAGCGAAACGCATCAACTCAATATTAAAAAGCCCTCTTACATGAGGGCTTTTTTGATGCTAGAACCTTGTCTTTAAGCCATCTACGCGGTTGTAGAGTAGGCTATTAGCAATAGTCTAGAAAAGCGTGTATAAACCAGCATGGCGTTAAGCGCGGTATCATCGTCTGTCAGCGGGCTATCGCTGATGCTATCGTCAAAGAAGGTGGCGCCAACTTCTAAACGAGTCATGCCGCCCAGAAACTGTCGGGTTGAGATGGCAACGCGTACTTCCGTATTGAGCGCGCTATCGCCGTTATATGCACTTCGAAATGCTGTGGCTTCTTCAGGGCGTACGCCGTAGTAATAGTCGACGTAATTGCTGTCTTGGTAGTTTACGCCTATAGACGGCTCGATCATGAAGTTATTTATTCTAAACCTTTTCCCGATACGGGCGGACGCTTGGTAGCCATCAAACTTACCAAGAATATCGGCATTGGTTGACAATGAATAAACCCAGCTACCCGTGTTGTAGTTAAGCCCAACTCCGGCCGCGTAGCTAAAATCTCTGTCGTCCATACCTGTAAATACGGCACTGTCATCTTCTTCATAACCTGCAAATATCGGGACAAGCTGAGCGTCAAGAGTAAAGCCACTTTCGCGAAAAAGTTCATAGCCAATAAATGGTCCGTAAACGCGTAACTTTTCACCGGTGTAGCCGATAATAGGAATAGGAACAACGCGATTATCAAAGTCGGTATATACATCTTGCGATGCTGCGACGCCAAAACCCCACATCCAACCCTGAGGCTGTTGAGCGCCAGCTTGTTGTGCAAAAGCAGGAGTAGAACTAACACCTACACAAGCTAGAGTTATTGCGCCAATAACGGTTTTTAAATTCATAGGTAAATTTCCTTTTTAATCAAGATACTGCTCTGCTGTGTTCTTCGATCATATTCGCTTGTGCCTATTGAGCTAAGCTGTACGTTTTTACAGCGGCTTCTGAGTGGGCAATTATCTATGCGGATTGGTATAAGGGTCTTCAGGTAACGTGAAAGGCTGCTTTACTGGCAAGAAAGCAAGTTATTCTGTGAAATCGGTGTGGTAAAGTGCATACAACAAGTTGTATTGAATAGTTTAGAGAAGCAGGTAACCCGTGAGTTACAAATATGTAGTGGGTATTGACGGTGGTGGCACCCGGTGCCGTGCATTGTTGCAAGATATTGATGGCAATACATTAGGTGAAGGGGCGGCAGGCCCTGCAAATATAATGACCAACCCCGAACAAGCAATGGGGTCGGTAATAGACGCAACGTTAGACGCAATAGACAGTGCTTCGTTGCCGATTACATGCGAAGAAGTGTTGCTAGCTGCTGGATTGGCAGGGGCGAATATTCCTCAAGCAAAGCAGTCTTTTTTGGCGTTAGACAACCCATTTGCCGATACCGTGGTAATAAGTGATTTACACGCCGCTTGTTTGGGCGCGCACGACAATCAGTCTGGAGCCCTTATTATTTGCGGTACAGGTTCAGCGGCAACCCGTTACGACAAGGGGGTATTTACTGACAAAGGTGGTTACGGTCTGCAAGTTGGCGATGATGCAAGTGGTGCGTGGTTGGGCTTATCAGCTATAAAGCATGTACTGCTTTCTTATGACGGCGTAGAGCCCGTTAGTGAATTAAAGAAGCGAATTTGTGAGCACCTTAATTTAGCGTCACCTCTGCAATTAGTGACCTTGGTGGCAAATTACAACGCTGCAGATTTTGGTGATATTGCCCCAGTGGTTATACAGGCTTATCGAGACCAGTGTGCCGCCGCGACCTCTCTTATTCGAAAGGGAGCAAATTACCTCAATCAGTTGGGTGAAGCATTGATTAATCAGGCTTCTACATTGCCGCTATGTTTAGTTGGTGGCCTTGCTGATGTTTACACGCCTTTACTTTCGCCTTCTATCTCTTCTAATTTAACAGCGCCGCTAAAAAGTGCTGAATATGGCGCTATCAGCTTTGCCAAAAGAGTAAAAAGCGAATGAAAGAATCGATTACTGTCGAGCAGGTTTTAACGCCAAAAGGTTGGCTTGAAAACCAAACCATTACTGCTGATAGCGGCAAGATAGTCAGTATTAGCGATGCGACCTCAGCAGAGCTCAGTAGTATTTACAACGGAAAGCTCATTCCCGGTTATTTCGACACGCAAGTGAACGGCGGTGGTGGTGTGCTTTTTAACCATAGCCCTTCTGCCGCTATAGTAGAAACCATGGCGCTGGCTCATCTTCGTTTCGGCACAACGTCAATGTTGCCAACTATCATTACCGATAATGCTTCAACAATGGCTCAGGCGGCGGATGCCATTGCGGAAGTAATGGCGGGCGGCCCAGAGTGCATTAAAGCGTTAATAAAAGGGATTCACTTTGAGGGGCCCTTTTTGAGCAAAGCAAAAAAGGGCGTGCACGAAGCACAATTTATAAGAATGCCTTCTGACGCAGAGCTTGCAACCTTATGTCGTAAAGATATTGGTAAAGTCTTACTTACTGTCGCACCAGAAACGGTGAGTACTAGCTTCATAAAAGAAATGGTTACTGAAGGAGTTGTGGTTGCAATTGGGCACACCAATGCCAGCTATGAGCAAGTCCAGGCGGCTATCGACGCGGGAGCTACAGGCTTTACGCATTTGTACAACGCTATGTCTGCATTAACCTCCCGGGAGCCAGGAGCCGTTGGTGCAGCGTTGCTTAATGACACCGTATATTGTGGTTTTATTATCGATCATCACCACTTACACCGCAAAAGTGCTGAGTTGGCATTAAATGTGAAAACTGCCAACCGCGCCGTGTTGGTTACCGATGCCATGGCGCATGTGGGCAGTGATATTGAGCGTCTTCACTTTTTTAATACCGAGATTGTTAGGCATGGCGATAAACTGACTACGCCAGATGGCAAAACACTGGCTGGCTCGTGCTTAGATATGCATAGTGCAGTTTTGAATGCGCACAATGATTGCGGTGTAACGTTAGAAGATGCGAGCAAAATGGCGAGTGCCACGCCGGCTCAATTTATGGGGCTAGAGAGTGACATAGGCAGCATTACCGAAGGTCAGCGCGCAGACTTTTTACTGCTTAATTCCGCCAATGCACTGACCCACGTTTTCAGTAATATGAGAATGGTCTTTTAGGTAGAAATTTAGTATTAACTTAAATGGCTTTGAAATAAGGAAGTGTTATGAAGTTTGTGACAAAGTTTACTGTTCTGTTAGCCGTATTAATGTTGGCTGCAGGGTGTGTTACGCAACGAGGTATGGATTCTGGCGAAAGCGTTCCTTCTCAACCTAATAGCGAGGAAGCCACGCCAACTGAAAGCACAGAGCAAGAAGATGTGGTGCAAGATGGCGACAGCGTAAATGATGGAACCACGAAAGGCGAATCGACTAAAGAGCCAGATAGCAAGCCAGTAGCGCCACCAAAACAAAAAGTTGGGGTATGGGTTAGCGCTAAAAAGTTTCCCACTCATACGCATATCGGTACCACTAAATTTAACAATTTTACGAAAGAATATAGCTACGACTGGCAATTGAACAACACGCTGTATAGCACATTCAAAAAAGCCATTGAGCAAAACAGTCGTTTCACTGCGGTGGATATCTCTTCTATGGTTGACGATGCAGGCGCCCTAGATTTTGTGATGGGTGAAGGAAATAACGGGGCATTCAATGACAAACAAAACACATTAAGAAAATCGTTGTTAGACAAAGGCATTGCCACTGTGATTATCGTTGAAGAAGCGCCGACGGTGGCTATTACCGAGTGCGGTACTTATGGATGTTCAGAGCATCAAAGCAAAGGGTTCGGACTGTTTACGCGTAGTTTTTTGGGTACCGATCACTATATTGCTTCGGCAAGCTTTAACGTTAGTATTGAGCGTTTAGACAAGCCAGTTGATATCTTAACGCTGCCAGTGTTTACCGAATTTCAAGATGATGCGCTAAAAAATGAGCGTGTTGAAGATTTCACACCGCCAGATAACTTTGATGAAATAACGGAACAAGAGTTAGCGCCAATTAAAAATACGATTGTTAACTACTTCGACCGCTTAGCGACAGCGGTTGGCAAGTATTTATCTGGTCAGTAAGCTTTTAATATACTGAAACAAAAAACGGGCACTTAAATAAGTGCCCGTTTTGTTATGTGGCTCACTTCATCTATTGATGAAGGCATCGATATATAACTACGCGTTTTCTTTATGCGCCAAAAACTCTTCGTAGTTTCCATCGAAGTGATTCAGTTTCTTGTCTTTAATTTCGATGATTTGCGTTGCCAGTGACGAAACGAATTCACGGTCGTGACTAACAAAAATAACAGTGCCATCAAACTTGTATAGCGCATTGTTCAAGGCTTCAATCGACTCCATGTCCATGTGGTTAGTGGGTTCATCCATTACTAAAACGTTGATGTCTTGAAGCATTAGCTTTCCGAACAGCAAACGGTTTTTCTCACCACCAGAACATACCTGCACGCGTTTGTTGAAGTCGTCAGACGTAAATAGCAAACGTCCTAACATACCTTTTATTTGCAGGTCATCGTGTTTGGGGCTACGCCATTGGCTCATCCACTCAAACATAGTGATATCTTCGGCAAAGTATTTAGCGTTATCCTGCGGAATGTAACCAATCGCAGCGTTTTCAGCCCACTTATAGCTACCTGCGGTAGGTTCAATGTCATTAACCAAACACTTCAAAAGCGTGGTTTTGCCGGCCCCGTTCTCACCAATAATCGCCAAGCGCTGACCAGCTTCTAATAGCAAGTTCGCGTTATCGAATAACGGAAGATCTGGGTAGCTATGGCCTAGCTCTTCAAGAGTAATAGCAAGCCGGTGAAGTTTCTTATGTTGGTTAAACACAATATAAGGCTTACGACGGCTAGACGCTTTTACCTCAGCTAATTCAATTTTCTCAAGACGGCGGGCACGCGAGGTGGCTTGTTTCGCTTTCGATGCGTTGGCAGAGAATCGCGCTACGAAGCTCTGTAGCTCTTCGATTTCCGCTGACTTCTTAGCATTCTCTGCATGAAGCTGTTCTTGAACGAGCATGGCAGCTTGAATGTAGTCGTCGTAGTTACCCGGATAAACGCGCAGCTCACCGTAGTCGATATCGGCCATGTGCGTGCATACAGAGTTTAGAAAGTGTCTGTCGTGCGAAATAATAAGCATGGTCGATTTACGTTTGTTCAGCTCTTCAGCTAGCCAACTGATGGTGTAGATATCCAAGTTGTTGGTTGGTTCGTCTAGAAGCAGAATGTCAGGCTCGGCAAATAATGCCTGCGCCAAAAGCACACGTACTTTTTTACCAGGTGCGACTTCTTTCATTAAACCAAAATGATAGCTTTCGTCGATGCCAGCAGAGTTTAAGATATCGCCAGCGCGCGCTTCGGCGGTGTAACCATCCATCTCGGCAAATTGGGTTTCCAAGTCCGCCACGCGCATGCCATCTTCTTCGCTCATTTCAGCCTTGCTGTAAATGGCGTCGCGCTCTTGCTTAACTTCCCATAGTTCACGGTCACCCATGATAACGGTATCGACTACGCTAAACTCTTCAAACGCAAACTGGTCCTGACTCAAGATACCTAGCTTTGTGCCTGGCGCCATAGAAACGTTGCCCGACGATGGAGTAAGTTTACCGCTTAGAATTTTCATAAAGGTAGACTTGCCACAACCGTTTGCGCCAATTAGGCCGTATCGGTTGCCGTTGCCGAATTTTGCGGAAATATTTTCAAATAATGGCTTAGAGCCAAACTGCATTGTGATATTTGCGGTGGTAATCAAAACAGGTATCCAGGGGTAAAACGATGAGAAGAGATAGTAGTGAAAGCGGTTGTCACTTCACTAATATATAAAAGCGCGCGCACTATAAGGAATTGAGGGCTACATGTCGAGGGAATTTTGAACAGTTTTTGCGCTGATGTGCTTTTAGCGAAGCTTATCAAGTATAAACTCGATTGCCTGAGTGCTTTTGAATGAATTATGTGACGAGTTAACAATTGTTGTGTCTTTTGCCTCAGGCAAATATGCGCTGCTATAACTGACCACAGAGTCAGTTATAGCAGCGCATTCTGTTTCTGACTGGCAATACAAGGTACTGGTTGAGCCAATAATAGAATAGCTCTCGCCTTCTACAGGAATGTCGGCTAACGCTGTCATCAGCGGGTGATCGGGGCGCAACACTTGGACGCTATCTGGCCCGTAGTTTTGCAAGAAAGGAAGCATAGCAGCGGTTAATCTGCTCACGCCTACTTTTTCGATAAAGTTTTTAAATAGCGCTTTAAAACTAAAAGGGAGTGTGATGAGTGAAGAGCCTAACGATCCTATAAGGCTATTAGCTATTTCTGAGCCTCGGTGTGGCGTGTCGAGAAAAAACACCGTATTCTCTTTATACACAGGATTAAATATAAATATATCTCGCAACATTTCATCGCCTTCAGCAAGTAGCGCTTCTGGAGGCTCTGTGAAAGTAGTATCCCATAACGTGTTATCTGAATGCGTTGAAATCAGCTTTGCGATTACGCCGCCCATACTATGCCCTATCAATACCGCAGATGAAGAAGCGCCTTCCGATGATGCTATCCGCTGGTTTAGCTTGTACAGTAAATTGCGAACTCGCATGGCGTTATAGAAAGGAGGAGGGCCTGACGGGTAGTACACGTGCAATATCTGATAGTGTTGAGATAATTCTTCGTCATTGAAAATAGCCATTGTGAGATACCGCCAAATTAGCGGGTCTGAATTGAGGCCATGAATCATAATAATTGGGGTTTTGACTGAAGAAAGCTCTCCAATACTAAAGACTCCCATTCTCTTTTCAGCGTCTTGTGCATTAATAAATCCTAGCCAGCTGAAATTGTGGATGTCGGCATTTTGTAATAGGGAAAGGTAAGCGGCAGCAGGTGAGTACCGTTGCGTGTATGTGTTGTTTCCAACCAGTATTTCGGTAGGCACAGCGACGTGTTGGGCTTGCAAGGATATGTGAATTCTAAGCCCTTTCAATGCAACCGACTCAACTTGAAGGGAGTAAGGCGAGTAGATACCTTCTAGTGGATAGTTTAGGTCAAGGCTACGGCCATTCTGTGCTTGGTTGCTAATTCGAGCCACTGCAGCACCGCCAAGCTCACCAAATACCTTAGGAGAGAGGCGAGCGTCTAAGGCTTCTATTTCTGAAACTAAAACGAGCTCGCTTGGGCCCGAGTAGTTAACCTGAATTAAGTTGTCAGTTGTATGTCTAAGACGGAATAACTTGTTTACTGCGAGGTTATACCCGTCGATCCCTATAGCACGATGCGCATCGGAAAGACTGTCTCTTTTTAACAAGGTAATGTAGCAATCGAGCGCAAGCGCGATATCTAATGTAGTACTTTGCTCGTACGACGTGCACCGAGCAGCCAGTTGTATGTTGTCGAAGTGGCTTAAGTCGGGCAAATAGCCATATCCGTATGCACCGGCCAAAGACAAAGGGGATACTTATTTACGCATAAACTTATCTGAACTGCATGCACTAATACAGCAGACAGTCGCTACCAATACCCAATAAATGAGATTCTGCTTGATGCGCATTTCACCCAAACGCTAAAAAAAGTATTAACCTTTTATAGCGTGTTTTTGTCAAAAATTGCACCTCAAACTTAACTCCATATGGTATGAGGCGTGAAACAAGCGTTTCGAATCCCCCGCTCATTCTACAGATTGCCCCTTATGGTTTGTTGCTTCTTTTATATTAGTGGCAAGCAAATAATTCCAGCATAAAGAAAATATTACATAAAAGTCAGCGCGCGGTGATGCATCAATGCAGAATTAACGAACAAAGCTTTGATCAGCATTTTTAGTATAAAGGTGACTTAAATCGTTATTTTAAAGAGAAAAAATGGAACCTTGTCTATTATGAAAATAAGGCCATTTTAGTTGGTCTTAATCTTGCTGTGCTTATCTACTGAAAATAAACCGCAGAGCGCAAATGCGTCTGCTGAATCAGTTCGAAGTTTTATTTCACTCTAGTTTATCGTGAGTTAGGTAACGCAAAAGAAGAATAAAACTGGGCATTTTAAAGAGGGAAACATCATGAAATTTTTGAAAAAAATTGCGATTGGTTGCTTTTCGGCAACGGTTTTAATGTCAGGCAGCGTGCATGCAGAAGCAATTAGCTCAGATTCCGTAATGCAAACTCAAGCCGCTCACTACAATAAGCAGCAGCTAATTGACATGGTTAATCGTGCAGACGTGCAGAGTAAATTGGTTAGCTTAGGTGTAGATAGCAACCAAGCTATCGCCAGAATCAACGGCATGACCGACAGCGAAATTGCCCAATTAAATGATGAAATTAATCAAGCGCCAGCGGGTGGCGTTGTGGGCGCAGTGCTTACCGTACTTGCTATTATCGCAATTTTGGATCTAATTGGTGTAACTGACGTTTACCCATTTATTCGTCCAGTGAACAGCTAATTGAATGATCAATTCAGTTAAAAAGGCCTGCGCGTTAGCAGGCCTTTCGCTTCTATTTTTGCTTTCAGGCTGTCAGTCCACACCTCAAGCTGACAAGCTGCGGCAAGAGGGACTAGCCTCTTTACCTGAATCTCACACTATTCAATCTGTTCCGTTTTTCCCCCAAGAACAGTTTTATTGCGGGCCTACCACACTATCTGAAGTGTTTGGTTACTATGGTGAAAGCACCTCTCCAAATGACATTGCGCCTAAGTTATTCATTCCCAGTAAAGAAGGGAGTTTACAACTAGAAATGGTGAGCGCTACCCGACAATTTGGTTTTTTGCCATATTCTGACCGAGGGACTTTATCGTCAATTATGTCGTTAGTTAAAGACGATATCCCAGTGATTGTTTTTCAAAATTTGTCCATCCAGTTATTACCCCAATGGCACTACGCTGTTGTTATTGGGTTCGATAGTGATAAGGGGACGGTTACTTTACATACCGGCCTTACGCCTAATCACGAAATGTCGCTTGAGCTTTTTGAAAGAACGTGGGGAAGAGGAAATTACTGGTATTTGGCACCAGTTCCTCCTAATGTAACCTCGCCTGAGATGACACCGTTCACTTATGTAAGTGCGGCTTACGACATGCTTAAAGTGGGAGATAAAGCGCGTTCATTGGCGTTTTTGGAAACCGCGTCGCATACATGGCCAACGTACTGGTTAAGTTATTTCCTGATTGCCAATTATTACTTAGAGCAAAACGACAACCAAGCAGTGGCTTGGTTTGAGAAAGGCTATGAAGTGGGGCAGCACCAACATGTTTATGTTCACAACTACGTATTAGCTTTGCGCGAAAACAACATGCCCGAGAAGGCAAATACAATTCTAAAACAGGGGCTTGAACGCTTTCCCAATAACGAACCGCTGTTAACATTGGCTGAGAAATAAACCTAAACTTTAAGAGTATTCGCATTTACGAAAACTTATCGTCTACTATTAACCTAGGAAGTAATTGTGAAAGTAGGCTATGCCAAAAATACTGAGCTCATCAACAATTTCGTACGAGAACGGAGTAGTCACCACTCGACTCTATGGCGCGTTTAATGAAAAAAGTGCGGAAGACTACAGCGATCGTCTTTTTAAACTAGTCATAGGACTGAATCAACGACCCTTTTCCCTTCTGGCAGATATTAGCCAAGTTGAAGGTGCAACTCCTGAGGCCTTCGACATACTCAAGCGTATTATAAAACGGCTTCCTGATATGGGATTAATCGCGAAAGCTTATGTTTATAAAGGACCTGTTATACGCGGAATAATGTTTCAGAGGATCCCCGAGCTCAAAAGTATGGATTATCTTTTTTTCACAGATATTGACGAAGCTTCTTTGTGGTTGTCTCGCGAATATGAACGCAAACTATCTCTGCTCTCTGATTCCTAATTAGCCTGTAATAAGTTAATAGCGCAATTAACTATCTCATTTCCCACATCTGGTTGGTGCAGTTAACTCTAGTGGTTAACCCCTATGGTGGATGGGCGTTTTTTGCTCGATCCTAATTTGGTTAACGCTATCTAGTCGTTGCTCAGTATTAACGCTGAACGCATTGATAGCTCCAAATTTTAAGGATTGAATAATGAAAAAAAGAACCCTTATATATGCTGCGGTAGCAGCGGCTTTACCTTTCGTAGCAAGCGCCTCCAAAATACACGCACCCTTAGATACTTCATCGCACCGCATTGCTGAAATAAATCTGACTGACAATGTTGTTAACCCGCCAGCAAACAGCTTGTTTCAAATGGCGTTAGACCAACTGCAAACCACATTCCCATCATCTACATTACGAACAGCTAATGGCCATTTAGATAGTGTTTTTGGTATTGCCATTGATGTTTCAGGAACGTCGCCTGAACAGATGGGGTATGACTTTATTAGTCGACATTCTGCCCTTTTAGGTGGACTAAGTGACGGGGATTTTCTTTTTAACCCTCACCGCAGCAAAGCAGCATTGGGTGGTCATTTAGTGAGGTTTGACCAAGTCATTGATGGTGTAAAAATCAAAGATAGAGGTGTCGGCCTCTTAATAGATGAGTCTCAGGTGGTGAGAGCGCTGTTTGCCGATACAGCTATAAATACGCCTATTGCTAACTCTCAAGTTCTTTCTGCTAATAGCGCGATCAGCGTGGCAACCGCGGATTTAGCGTCTTACAAACGAGCATTGCCAATAGAAGCTCTTGATGTACTGAACCCTGCCTTTTCTCAAATAGAAAAAAGCCTTGGCATTTTCGCCAAGCCAGTGCCACAGAAAGTGGTGGTACAAGATGACAATAAACTGAAACTCGCATGGAAGTTCTTCTATTACTCTTCAAATCCCTTTGGTGTGTTTGAGTATGTCATCGATGCCCAGTCAGGAGACATTCTGGCGCGTAATGATCGGGTCAAAACCATTCTTCCTTTAGGTGAAAATGAAGTTACGCAAACGGGGCAGGTTGGCTTAGTTCAGCAGACTGCGGATTATTTCCCAACATTTCCACCCATTACGCCATCGATGCAAAGTGAATGTCTGATAGAGGACGATGCAGGTGGCTACACCGGCAAACCGAAAGGGATGGAACGCATTAATCTACGTAAGTTTGACGATTCTAACTTAGTGACGGGTGTTGAAGGTTTGCTTACAGGTAAGCACGCGCTTATTGAAAGCGCGATGCTGACAAAAGGGCCTTTTCCACAAGCGGCAACGGGTACGTATCACTTCAGCGAGGATGCTGCCATAGAGGCAAGACCTGTCGAAGATGATCATGTAACGCCTTCTACGGCACATCACATTGACGGCATCAGCCAGTTTATTTACATCACCACATTGCTCGAATATTTAGATTACCTTCATAAAGACGGCGATGCTGTGCATAGTCGTGGCGTGGGCGATGGCTCGTTTCCAAATAGCTACCCTAACGAAGCGGTACCGTTAACTGGTGTGGTACATATTCCGAATGTGCTCGACCCACCAGATAATCCAGCAGATCCTGAGTTTATGGCTAAGCTATTGGGCTTGGACAACGCATTCGCAGTGCCGTTATCACAGGAAATTGCAGGTGAAGAGGTCGTGGTTAACCCGACAGCTTACGGTCATGGTTACTTATTCAACAACCTAGCAATGGACTTCTCGGTTCCCATTCATGAAGGCACCCATGCGACAATTACCCCTATCGCAGGTTTTGAAGGCGAGCCAGAAGGTGGCGCGCTTAACGAAGGACAAGCCGACCTATGGGCATACACGGTAGGCGAAACACCGGATTTAGGTACTTACCCCGTTAATTCGTGCGATTTACGAAAATTCTTAAGAGAGCAGGGGGTTAATCCCGACTCATTTGAGTTTATTCGTTCTGCACAGAGCCAAATTCGTTATTCGCAGTTAGGCACAAGAGACAATGCATTTGAAGTGCATCGTGATGGAGAAATTTACGCGGGTGCAATGTGGGACTTAAAGGAACTTATGGTGGCGCTGCAGCCTAGACAAGACTTTGTTCGCCCCGACCCAGTTACCGGCGATCCTACCCAAGAAACTAGCTTGGGCAAAGAAACGTGGGAACGTATCTTCCTAGGCTCAATGTACGTGCTAGGAATATCTGCACCAGACACTTTCGTGCGCGCACGGGATGCAGTGTTAATTGCAGATGCCGCTTTATATCCTACCGATCCTTTAGATTTAACTTCACCGGGTCGTCATCATGCATTAATTGAGCGTGTTTTTGCTGCTAGAGAGCTAGGTGCGAACGCGAAAGCACCATTAGGCGGTCGACAGACTATATCAACGGCAGTGAGCGAGTTTACGGCTACCCAGGCTAAGCCATCGACACCAGACGCTATAGACGCGCATATCATTTCTGATGACGCGATTGAAATTACGTGGGAAACCGTACCTGACGCTTTTGCTTATCAATTGCTAAAACGCAAAAAAGGGTCGAGTGCACGTTTGTTTACGGGTGTACCAACCCGAGAATACTTTGACGGCGACCTCATATTCTCTGGCTTCACCCATGTTGAATTTATTGTGGGCGATAATCGCTACATAGACAAAGGGCAAGGTTTAGGGCGTGGTGCAGGTCAAGGCATAGACTCGTTTGACTATGAATACGTAGTGCGTGCAATCAGCCTTAACCCTAATCAGCAAGTTGGTTTTTCTAATATGTCAGGGATTGCTTCAACCGGCTTAAACACGGTGGATGTGAGTGAGCAAGTTGACTACAAGGTGGGTAATGTAAACTACAATAACGGTATCTTTGCCTTTGATATTGCGTTGATAAATACTGGCGACGAGAGAATTTACGGTCCAGTTGATTTCGATATTACTCATATTAGCAATGGCAGTATTACCGTATTGAATGCAGATAATGGTGGCACTGGTCAAAACGGCGACATAGCAAGGTTCCGTTTCGATCAATCGCTAGATGTAGACAGAACATCTGCACTGCGTTATCTAAAGTTTGATAACTCAAATGGAAAACTCTTTACGTTCCAAGCGCGGATCAGCGGCTACGAAGCTGGCGCTTCGTCAACCGGTAGAGGAGAAACGCCTACCTTTGATACGTCTGAGCCAAAAGAACAGTCTGTGGTTTACCATAATATTGAGGAGCACACGGGTGTTGTCTTAATTGGTGCAGCGGATGAAGCATTGGTTGATGGCGTTGACTATGTTGATATCCCGTTTACAGCGCTGCCTAGTGCATCAAGTGTAGTTGCAACGCTGAGCGCTGATGTTGAGGTAGTAGCGGTGCCAGATCTTGACTTTGAACTGCTCGATGCCGAAGGCAATATTATGGCGAGCTCCGGCAACTTGGGCTCTAATGAGCAAGTTGGCGGTGGCATTGTCCCCGGAGAAACCTATCGGGTTCGCGTGAATGGTTGGGCTAACGGCCCGACGTCATACCGGGTTGTTATTGATCAGTTTGTAAGTGATATTAACGACGCAAACGTTGATCAAAATGGTAATGCGACAACGGGAACAGTAACGTTTGAGTTTAATCCCGTAACAGGGAAAGTAATACCTTTGAACTTACTTAATTAGTCGCCCGTGAAAACACGAAGAATCTAGGCTAACTAGAAGAAAGGTCACCTACCAACAACTGCCTTTCTAAAGGCCTATAAAACAAACCAAAGCCCCATGTTGTGAAAACTGCATGGGGTTTTTTTATTAAACTCGCCCTCCGGGAAGGTCTGGCAAGTATCCTAGCTTCGTTCATTCCCGCGCTTCGCTAGGAAACTTGCCTGCGCCTTCTGAGTGGGCAATTATCTATGCGGATTGGTATTATTTACCGACGTCAGCGCAATTATTTGATCTCTCGTCGTAGTTTGCGGATACAAATTGCAAATGTGGTATCATTAACCACAGACATAATATGGATTTTACCATCAAGCGGTAAGCTTCACAGCCCAGCGTTACCTTAAGGACTTAGCCTTTTCATGCCTTCGATTTGGAGCGGGCTTGCCAGTTTGCAAGACCATCTTTTCCGACAATTTATGTTTAGAATCACCAAAGCAGTCCGAGTTTTGGTGGGCAGTACATTGTGCACGCTAGTGTGTGCTCTCTTTACTTTTTCACTTGCCCAAGACCCTATTTCCTATAACATTCAGGGCGTAGAAGACGACAAACTGCGTAATAATATCCGCCTGCATTTAAACAGTCTCGACGTGGAAAAATCGTTGCTTACTGACCCTTACTGGCAAGATGAAGTGGGCGAAACAGTAGCGACAGCGGTTCAACCCTATGGTTATTACAACAGCGAGACCAAGGTAAGTATTGAAGAGGGCGACAAGGTTACAGTGAATGTTGCTTTGAATGCGCCGCTTACCATAAATAAAGTGACTCGCGAAATAATAGGTGCAGGACGTGAAGATAAGGCTTTCAGAGAACGTTTTAATTCACTAAAGCTTAAAGAAGGCGACGTGTTAAACCAAACCATTTACGAGTCGTTTAAGTCGTCCATGTTTAACTACGCCTTATCTAATGGCTATTTTGATTATTTTTGGCAGGCGACGCGTCTCGACCTAGTGCGTGACGAAAAACAAGCAAACGTACTTTTGATTGCGCAAAGCGGGCCCCAGTACCAATTTGGAGAGCTAAAATTTATTGGCGATGACAAAGCGAAAGCCATCATTGAGCGGCTAAAGCCGTTTAAAACAGGCGATGCGTACTCTTCAGCAACACTTGCCGATTTCAACAGAAGCCTTAATCAATCTGGGTATTTTACCCGCGTTATTGCACGCCCGGTTGTAAGTGAGGCTGATGGTTTGCTGGTACCGGTTGAGGTATCGTTACTTCACAGACCCACAGACGCATTTAACATTTCTGTTGGCGCAGCCACTGACACGGGCCCACGGGTTCGCTTAGGATGGGAGCGTCCTTGGGTAAATAGTAAAGGGCACTCTGTTTCATCTGATATTTTCATTTCAGCGCCAGAACAATCAGTGACTGCCGACTACCGTATACCTATGAGAAACATAACGCGGGATTACGCGAGTATAGAGGCGGGTTACCAATTTATAGAGTACAGCAACACTTCCTTTGAGAGTGAAACCCTATCTTTGTCTGCACACCGTTACTGGCAACATGACAATTCACCATGGCAACACGATGGCTCGGTGACCTATCTACGTGAAACTTATGATCAAGGGGAATTGAGTACAAACACCACGTCCCTAGTATTACCCGGGTACTCGTTAACCTATCGCGATAAAGACAGTGAGCTCAACATTAATAATGGTACCTACCTTCAAATGCTCACTCAAATAGGCAGAGAAGGTTATGGTTCTGATATCGATTTTGCCAAAGCCGTGGTTGAAGCCACGCTTATCCGTACCTTTAACAATGTGCACAGAATAACCATACGCGGTGAAGCGGGGGTTATTAAAACCAATAGTTTTGATGAAGTGCCAACGTCGTTGCGTTTCTATGCAGGGGGCGATAAAAGTGTTCGCGGCTTCGACTATCGCGAAATTTCTCCGACAGCTGAAGTCATTGATCCAGAAACAGGAGAACTCATTGTTGACTCTATTGGAGGGAAGTACCTTGCTACATCGAGTGTAGAGTATGCCTATCAAGTGGCAGATAATTGGAGAGTGGCAGCGTTTGTCGATGCAGGTACAGCAACAAACGACACCAGCACAACGCTGACATATAGCGTTGGACCTGGTGTACATTGGCTTTCACCAATTGGTCCAGTCAGACTTTACGTGGCAAGAGGCTTTGCGCCAGACGAGAATACATGGCAGTTACATATTTTGTTGGGGCCTGAGCTATGAGAAAACGTACGCTTTCGGCTATTTTACTTTCACCGGTTCTTATACTGGTCGCGTTGTATGCCGTTTTGATAAGTCCCTTAGGCGGCCCTACCGTTAAGTTACTGGCCAACACGTTTGTTGAAAACCTTTCCATCGATGCCATTGACGGTGGGTTTGCTGACACACTAGAAGTGCATAACGTGGAGTGGGAAAACCCGCAATGGAAGGTGTCTGCACAATATACCTACATTGATATTACCTGGCGTTGTTTGTTTGAGCCTAGAGTATGTGTCAATGAAGTCACGCTGGAAAACGCTACGCTTACACAGCGCTCAAACGCGCCTGACTCTTCCGATGATGCACCTGCAGGTGGCCAGATTGAATTACCGCTGCCTATTGATGTTGGGTATTTAGCGCTAACGAATATCAAACTTGCTCTACTTACGACAACAGTAGAAATTGATGAACTAGAGCTAACCGATTTTGAAGGAAATAGCGACCTCATACTTGACAGCATCGCCGCGAAAGGTGTTCGCATTGCTCTGCTAAACCAAGATGAAGCTGCCAGCTCTTCACCGGCAGCCATGACCAATGCATCGGAAACTAATAGTGAGCAGCCTGCTCCCAAAAAAGAACAGGCTCCAAGTGCTGATAGCGCTTTGCCTACGTCATACTCACTAAGCTACGACGTCCCCTTACTACCAAATATAGCTACGCCTATTCCTTTGTCTCTTGGTACTTTTTTAGTAGAAGATCTACACATAATTCAAGGGGAGAGCAAACAACACATTTCATTCATCTCGCTGTTAGAGGCTCACTTTAAGGGCAGCGATGTCGCTATTGAAGAAATGACCGTTGTACATGAACAAGGTGAGGTGAAAGGAAAAGCGAGCGCAACACTTGACGGAAACTTCCCATTAAATGTGGCTATTAACGCGAAAACGAAGCTTGGCGACACACCACAAGAACTGAGTGTAGCGGCCGCGGGTGCGTTGGACGACTTAACGCTGTCAGTTGTAGCCAAAGGCGCGGTAACCGCAAACGCTAACCTAATGGCCAACATTCTAGACAGTAACCTTCCCATAGAATTCACTGCGAACTGGCAAGAACAAGCCATACCGACAGTGGAAAACACTACGCTCAAAGAAGGACAGTTAACGCTTTCCGGCACCATGGGTGATTACGTACTTAAAGGAGCTGGCGCAGCTACATTGCCTGACATTGGCAATGTACCGGTATCACTTGATGTGGTGCTGAAAAAGAACAATATTTTTGTTAATCAAGCCAATATAAACGCTTTGGAGGGGAGCTTAACCAACACAGGTACCCTTTATCTAAATGAAAGTATCGCGTGGGAAGGTAAGACAACGCTTAAGAATGTATCAGGGCGGCAATTCAGCACTTATGCGCCTGAAAAAATTAGCGGAGAAATAGACAGTATATTGCAATACTCTGAGCGCGGCGGATTACACATGAGCCTAAGAGATATGTCTGTCTCGGGCGTACTTCAGGGCAAACCGCTTCAGGTGAAGGGGAATGCGGTTTATGCTGGCCCCAGCGACTTATTCGTTACTAACGTCAATATCATTCAAGAACACGAGCAAGAGCGAAACACGATACGCGCCATTGCTCAAGTACTGAATAAGCGGCATTTAAATGCAAATATTGCGATAAACGTTAACGCTATTTCAAGCCTGTACCCAGAAGTGACAGGTGCGGTAAGTGGCAATATCACAGCCGCCGGTCCTTGGCAAAACCCAAGTGCTAACGGCACACTCGCTCTATCTAATATCGCTGTGTCACCCAATTTAAATGCCTCTGCCGCGCAGCAAGGACCATTGAACGGCGAAATCAAAGTTAACGGTACCTATCGCGATCACACCGCAGATATTGACCTAGCTGTGCCCAACAATAATATTGGGCTGTCTTTAAAAGGTGCATGGACGAACAATCACTGGGTGGGGGAAATTAGTGATACCGCATTGAAGCTCGCTAATATGCAGTGGACGCTATCAAGCCCGTTCAGTGTAGACATAGGCAGCACACCTATAACGGCTAAAATAGGTCAGCACTGTTGGACCTCTCGAAAAGAAGGTGAGCTGTGTATTTCAAACGTGAATTATCAACAAAACAAAGCCAGTTGGGATATCAGCGCGACGGCGCTGCCCATCGGGTTGTGGGCAAACGAGTTAGCGCCTACTGTTGTTTCAAGTCCCTCACAAGCAACACTTACCGTAAAAACCAAAGGCAGCTACTCAGCTAACGATCCCATCGATGCCACATTTACTGCGTCTATGAGTTCTGCGCCATGGCAACTTGGTGAAACGCGCCCGCTAACGCTCACTATTAACTCCATAGAAACTAAAGGAGAGATAAAGCAGGGGCAGTTAGCATCAACATCTGTGATCTCAAGCCAAGATGTTGGGGATGCAACACTAACCTTAAATACCCGTCCTTTCGAATCGCGTATACCACTTGATGGTAAACTAGAGATGCAAGGGCTTAATGTTGCACCATTCAAACCTCTTTCCCCTGCTATCAGAACCCTTACAGGAAAGTTAAACGGGAACGTATCGTTGAGTGGTTACATTGACGACCCTACGCTTAACGGTGAATTGACGGTTTCAAATGGCGCTATCGATATACAAGATACACCTGTGACACTGGCCGATTGGAATCAAAAAGTATCGCTTAATGGTCAAACCGCTGCTCTAGACGGCACCTTCTTACTAGGCGGAGGAAAAGGGGCGTTAAAAGGCGAGTTAGACTGGTCATCCAACCCCAGTGCGACATTTAATTTAAAGGGAAACGGTTTCGAAATTCGTCAGCCAAACATTCGACTCAAGGTATCACCGAATATCGATATCGCCGCCACAAAAGAAAAAGTGGACGTGAGTGGCGAGGTAAATATTCCTTGGGCGAGAATTGAAATAGAGTCGCTACCTGAGAGTGCTGTTTCCCCATCAAAAGACGTGCACCTGCGTGGCGAACCGGATAGAGAGGAACCGCTAGATATCGTCCACGCTTCGGTATTGGTCAACATCGACAAAAACAAAACCGAAGAAGTAAAACTCGAAGCGTTTGGCCTTACTGCAAGTTTATATGGTGGCATTCGCGTAAACACTCAACCTGCACTTGTGGGCTATGGTGACCTTCAAATTTTAAATGGTCGATACAACGCTTACGGACAACAGTTAATTATTCAAACCGGTGAAGTACAATTTAACGGCCCAATTGACCAACCTTTGTTGCTGGTCGAAGCCATCCGCGACCCGGCTAAAACCGATGACGACGTAATTGCAGGTATCCGAATTGATGGCGCGGCTGACTCGCCGAGTATTAACCTGTTCTCTGAGCCTGCGATGGATCAACAGGGCGTATTGTCATATCTACTTACAGGTTCTGGACCGAACTCGGGCACACAAGATCCTAACTACGCTGCGCTGCTGGTAGGCTTTGGTTTATCCAACACCAAAACCCTGACAGGACAAGTAGGAAGCGCGCTAGGTATTGATGATTTTAGTTTAAGCACTAACGAAGATTTACTGTCGGTAAGAGGGCAGATTAACGAGCGATTATCTGTGGAATACAATGTAGACGTTGGTCTAAGTAACAACGACGCCAATAGCACGCTACGACGCAGACAACTGCCGCCTGACTTGGCGGTAAAATATCAGCTTCTACCTAGTTTATATTTAGAAGCCATTCAAACCACACTGGAAGACCAATCTGAGTTCGCGTTAGACCTTTATTATGAGTTTTTCTTGGGTGATAACAGAACCCGTAGAGATAGTGATGAAGACGACAGTGAAGCTGACGAGTCCAATGAAAGCGCAGAGCAAGATCTGAAAGATAATGTGAGCACTCCGAGCACAAGTAATAACAATTAAGCGCTCAAAGTCACAACATCGTACTTTTGCACTCATGCGCCCTTAACGCTGCTGTGCCATCTTCTCAAGCGTTTCGAGTTGACGCTCAAAACGCTTTTGTCTTTTGCTCGCCCACACATACCACACTATCATCACAACGCTCATGGACGTCATAACTATAGCCATCTTCATAACTTTCTCTGGGGTAAGCTCCCCATAAAAATAGCGCTCCACCAGAAAGGCACATCCAAATAACACTGCAGTCCATGTCGAGTGTTTAGTGATTACAGCAATCTTAACGTTATTCTTAATTTGCTTTATTAGCTGCGTTAGGTGGTCAGCGGTTTGAGTGTCTTTTGAAAATGCGGCCACTCTTCTTAACCACAGCTGATAAACAAGCAGGGGAAGAGCCGTGACCAGCATAAAAACAAACATCGCGTGGGCGACAAAAGTGAACTTTTCCCAAGTAACAACTAGCAAGTAGATCGCTGGGATAAACGCTAAGGAGTCAACCAACATATACCAGCGTTGCTTGGTTCGCTCGCTGCTTAAACTGGCTTTTACTTCAGAGAGGTTGATAGTCGTAACTGGCTGAGCTTGCCATAGCGCAGAAAGGCCATCATTTTGCGCATCGTCTACTGATACGGGCGGGTTCGTTTGATTCTCATTATCTGAATTATGCATGCGGTTGCTCCTGCATGATACTTTGTTTGGCGCGCTTTAATATCACACCAACATGATTTTTAGTCAGACCACAGACGTCTGCAATTTCATCGTAACTTAAGCCTTCAAGAGAAAGCGTTAGCACTTGTCTTGACTGCAATGGAAGTGCCCGTACCGCGCGAAGTAGGCGTTCTAATGACTGGTGTTGACTAGACATTTCCTCTGGTGAATGGGTAGTACTCACGAACCTGTCAGAGCCCAAATCATCGTGGTCATATTGATGGGTATCGAGACGCTTCACTTGATTTGCTACGTGAGTAACTGCGCGGTTATGAGCTATCTTCAAAATATAGGTTTTCACGCTGCTATCGCCCTTAAAGCGAGACAGCCCCTGCCAGACGGCAATAGCAATTTCTTGCAATAATTCTTGCTGCATCGCTTCGTTTGCTTCATAGCTGTTGGCTACACGGCTCAGTATTGCCCCGTATTGCGCAAAAACATCTTCAAAACCCTGCCCCAACGTCACATCCCTAATCACAAAAACTGTTGTTATTTTATTGTGTTACTTCTATCAGTCTGCCCCCACGAATTTTTATTACAAACTTTTTTCGTCAATGCTGTAATTTTTTTAAGCAACAAACGACTAGTTAAAACAGTAAGTGCAGTAACGTGCGTTTAGGGCATTTTCCCTAAAAGCCTTCAACCTTGAAATTTGGATTAGGAAAAAATTATGTCTACGTTAAGTATAGTTTTGTTAATTGGCAGCCTGACGTCGCTTGTGCTTTTGGCAAGCTACTTAGACGCAAAATTTCAGTGGCGACTAAACGACTGGATGAACGGCGAGTGCAGCAACCCGTTCGTTAAAAGCGTGACCGACAAACAGCAGCAGCGTTTAGAGGAAAAAGATGCGCAGATTGAAGCTTTGATGGCGCGAATCGAAACCCTTGAAACCATTGTTACCGAGCCTGCTTACGAACTGAATAAGAAAATCAACGCGCTCAAATAAACGGTTTTACCAGCTCCTAGCTCGACACCGGTGGGCGACGCATAAAGCGGGGAACTTTCCCCATTGCAATGGCGTTGCCTACCAGCACAATGACCACCCCAACCACAGATAAAACGCTCCAGGTATAGCCTTCGAAAAAGGTAGAAATAACCAGTGCAACCATGGGGTATACCAAGACCACATATGCAGCCTTGTCAGCGCCCATTTGCTTTAACAGTTTCATGTACGCGCCAAACGCAAACACAGAGCCAAAGATAGCCAGATAAAGCAGCGACAGATAGAACTCGGTATGGGTAGGAATGACCAACTTACCCGGCATTGCCAGTGAGGTGATGAAAAGCAGCACCATGGCATAGCTCATGGCATAGAAGTTCATTTGGATAACAGGCGTACCCGAGGTCAAAATACGCTCGGAGATAACGTTACCTGTTGAGGCGCAGAAAAAGCTGACAAACGCTATAGCGAGGCCGGTGGCAAGCGCCGCATCCATGGAGACTTTGGAAAACTCCGGCACAAACAAACACACAATGCCCAGCAAGCCAAATGTAGCACCTATAACCACTTCTTTTCTTATAGGCTCTTTAAGCCACCATCGCCGAAGCACAACATTAATGTAGATAATACAAGAACTCATAAGGGCTAACAGCGCGCTAATTATGTGCGCTTGCGCCATATACAGGAGCGTGTAATTTAAGCTGTATAAAAAGAGACCGACTGCGGCCATTTTCACATGAACATGTACCGGTAGCTTAAGCGGCAAACGCCTAATAACACAGTAAATCCCTAAACAGGCCGACGCCAATAAATAACGCAGCGCAATGGCAAACGTTTCAGAGGTATGCCCTATTTGGTAAGTGATGGCTATCCAGGTTGAGCCCCAAATCAGGCAGCACAGAGCAAATAAGGTTGCGTTATTCATAGCGGTGTTCTAGCCCTGGGAAGCTGATAAACAAGAAGATAAGTGGGCAGATAAATGGTCGATAGCACTATCTAGCAGGTTTTGCCTAGCGCCATTACCAATCCACGCATTATGCGGCGTTACCAGCAAGTTAGGTAGTGCCTCTTTAAGCAATATATGATCAACAGGCGGAGGCTCGACACTTAATACATCTAATCCCGCGCCACCAATTTGGTTGTTTTTAAGCGCATGATAGAGTGCCTCCTCATCAATCAAACCGCCGCGAGCCGTATTAATGAGAAAAGCGGTTGGCTTCATCAGCGACAACGTCTCGGCATTAATCAGCTTATCGGTGGCTTCAGTAAGCGGGCAATGAAGACTTACCACATCGGCATTTGGTAAAAGCGATGCAAGACTTGGACGAGGGTCGTCTTGTTTACCTGGGCGAGCAGCGATACTCACCTGCATACCCATAGCCTTAAACAATGCCTCTACACGCTTGCCAAGCTCGCCATGCCCAACAATTACCGCATGCTTACCCGCCAATTCCACCACGGGATGATTGAGTAAGCAGAAATGAGAAGAACTAGACCATGCTTGGTTGCGCATATCGCGCTGATACGTCACAAAATTGGTGGCCAAATTCAACGCCAAGGTCAACGTATGTTGAGCAACGCTATCAGTGCCGTAGCCCTCTACATTTTGAACGATAATACCAGCCTGTTCGCAGTAATCACGGTCGATATTGTTCATGCCGGTCGCAGTTACACCAATATAGCGAAGCTGAGTGGCCTGCTGTAAATCTTTGGCTTGTAGCACGACTTTGTTAACCAGCACAGCATCGGCATTTTTAATGCGCTCGGCCACATCTTCGGCTTGAGTTTGTTGATGAAGCGTAATACCTGCGCCGAAATTAGTTTGTAAGTCATCTAGTGACGAGGTATCAAGGCTGGGCAAATCCATGGTTTCGGCGTCTAGAAAGACAACCTGCTTTTGATTGCCGTTGCTCATCGCTTGTGATGCATTGTGTTTCGTCATTTTTGCCATGCTCTACATTACTTCCACAATCGACTCTAACGCTGTTTTCACATTAACAGGAATAGGAATGGCCTTGTCGGTTTTTCTATCTACAAACACATGCACAAATTGGCCATGAGCCACGCGTCGCTTATTCTCTCCGGCATAAACCGATAGACCATAAGTCACTGAACTTCTACCAATTTTGATAACGCGCAAGCCTACAAAAATGTCTTCAGGGTAGGCTGCCGGAGCAATGTACTGACACTGACTGCTTACCACATACGCCACGGATTGCCCGTTGTGTATATCTAGCCCACCTTCTTCGATTAAAAAACGGTTTACCGCGGTATCAAAGAAACCATAGTACACAACATTGTTGATATGTCCGTACGCATCATTGTCTTGCCAACGCGTGGCGATAGTGACTTTGTAAGGGTAGTCGGCAAGTGTAGGTGTGATATCAGTCATGATCGTCCCTTAGTGAATAAATGTATCGCTTTGTTGTTGGCGCAAATAATGAAAATCGATGAACGACTAACGCCAATTAATGTTTAATGTGCGGTAGTCTATTGCAGCGATTCTTTTGAGTAGCGCTATGAGTAAAGCACCATATCGTCACGGTGAATGGCAACATCCGTTGTTTCATAACCTAACACACTGGCAATTTCTTTCGACTTTTTCCCTTTTATAAGCGTTAAGTCTTTTGCGTTATACAGGCAAAGCCCCTTGGCAATAACTTCGCCTTGGCACACCACTTCAACAGCGTCGCCTTGTTCAAACAAACCGACGACATCAACAATACCCGATGGCAGTAATGACGCACCTTTTCGCACTAACGCCTCTTTCGCACCGCTATCAACGTCTATTCTGCCAGCGGTTTTTAGAGTATGGGTAAGCCACAGTCTGCGCGCGCTGGCGGGAGTGCTACTAGCATTGAATAGGGTTCCCGGCACTTTACCTTCAAGTAATGCATCGAAGGTTTCGCCTTTTCGACCGTTTACAATAAGAGTTTGAATACCGCTACTGGTGCACTTGTCTGCCGCTTCAATTTTTGTGCGCATGCCGCCAGTTCCTACCGCAGTTCCAGCGCCGCCGGCAAGGCCGTAAATAGTGCTGTCTATTTTATCTACCTGTGGAATGAGTGTGGCGCTGGCGTCTTTTCTTGGGTCTGCGGTAAATAAACCGTCGATATCTGAGCAGATTATGAGGGTGTCTGCTTGGGCGACCAGGGCAGTGTAAGCACCCAAGTTATCGTTATCACCCACTTTGAGTTCGTTGACAGCTACGGTGTCGTTTTCATTCACAATAGGTAACGCATTGTGATTCAAAATTTCGCGCAAGGTATTTTTAATATTTACGTAGCGGGTTCTATCGCGTAGATCATCCGCCGTTAACAATACTTGTGCACAGGGAAAGTCGAAAAAGCGCTGCCAGTTGGCCATCATTAAATTCTGGCCAATCGCAGCCATGGCTTGTTTTTCTGCAATAGATGCGTTGTGACGAACCTTCACTTTGCTGCGGCCCGCGGCAACACTGCCAGAAGAGACAAGAATAATTTCTTTGCCAGCTTCGCGACTAGCAGTAATAAATCGAGCAAGAGACAGTAAATAACGCCCACTGCACTCATTGCCTTCAGGAGCAATAAGCGCACTGCCAACTTTTATAACGGCACGTTGCCAATTAAAACGGTTCATAGGGGGAAGAAAAAAGAAAACAAGAGCTTAAGAATACGACAGTTAAAGCGCGAAACAAAACGATCTGTTACAGTTTTTTTGCGTTAAAACATGGTTAGTTTACGGTCAAAAAATTGGATTGTGACAGGCATACTTATATACTAGGCGGTGTTATCTTATAACAATTCTAACTTACAAGTTGCAAGGAACCTGCATGAGCACCGCAAAACGACACTTTTTCTGGCTAGCGCCAGTGTTGTCTATGCTGATTTCTCTTCCTAGTACCGCCGCTATTAAACAAACTAAAGGCGATTTCGAAGATAAATTCCGTCAGCTGGACGAAGTTCTCCCTACTCCAAACGTATACCGTAACGCCGCTGGTGAGCCAGGCCACCAATATTGGCAACAACAAGTAGATTACGATATTGACGTAAAGCTACTTGAAGACAAACGCCGCATTGAAGCAAGCGAAACCATTACTTACCACAACAACGCGCCAGATACGCTTAAGTACTTGTGGATCCAGCTTGACCAAAACAAATTCCGCGACGATTCAATGTCTGCGCTTACTACCACGTTTGGCGGTATCGGTAACCGCGGGCCGGGTACGCAAGCTGCTAGCGGCGATGCGCCAGCTAAGCTAAGCATGGGTGCATTGCGCCGTCAGCAGTTTGTTGACGACAACGAGCTGGGCTATACCATTTCTCGTGTTGAAGACAAAGCGGGCAATGACTTACGTCACACAGTAGTTGGCACCTTAATGCGTGTTGACTTGGCTCAACCGTTGAAGCCAGGCAGCAAAGTTACGTTCGATATCGATTTTGCGTTTAACATTGTAGAAGAAGACGCTGTTTCAGCACGTGCAGGTTACGAGCACTTCCCAGATGACGAACGTGAAGGTGGTAACGACATCTTCTTGCTAGCACAGTGGTTCCCACGCCTAGCTGCATACACCGACTACGAAGCATGGACTAATAAAGAATTTATTGGCCGTGGTGAGTTCACGCTAGAGTTCGGTAACTACGAAGTAGATATTACAGTTCCTGCTGACCACATCGTATCGTCAACGGGTGTGCTTCAAAACCCGAAAGACGTGTTAACTAAAACACAGCGCGACCGTCTGAAAAAGGCAGAAAAAGCTGACCGTATCGTATTCATTGTTTCACCAGAAGAAGCAATTGAGAACGAAAAAGAAGGCACGACTAAGCTTAAAACCTGGACCTTTAAGGCAGAAAACGTACGTGACTTTGCATGGGCCTCTTCGCGTAAATTTGCGTGGGATGCGCGTGGTTATCAGCAAGGCGGTGACACTCAACCATTGGTAATGGCCATGTCTTTCTACCCGAAAGAAGGTGGCGAGCTATGGCAGAAGTATTCTACAGAATCAATCATCCACACCATGGATGTTTATAGCCGCTTTAGCTTCGATTACCCATACCCAGTAGCCCAATCAGTAAATGGTCCAGTTGGCGGCATGGAATACCCCATGATCACCTTCAACGGCCCGCGTACAGAGCTTCGTGACGATGGTTCACGCACGTACTCGCTTGCTGAGAAACGTTTCCTTATTGGTGTGGTTATTCACGAAGTAGGTCATATCTATTTCCCTATGACAGTTAACTCTGACGAGCGCCAGTGGACATGGATGGATGAAGGTCTGAACAGCTTCCTAGACGGCGTTGCCGGTCGCGAGTGGGATCCTACGATCCCTTGGGGCGTTGAGCCACGTGATATCACTGGCTACATGAAGTCTCAGACACAGGTGCCAATTATGACCCAGTCTGACTCAGTACTTCGCCTTGGCCCAAATGCCTATACCAAGCCTGCAGTAGCACTTAATATTCTTCGCGAAACTATTCTTGGCCGTGAGCTGTTTGATTTCGCGTTTAAAGAGTACGCGCAGCGTTGGATGTTTAAACGTCCTACACCATCAGATTTCTTCCGTACTATGGAAGAAGCGTCAGGCGTTGACCTAGACTGGTTCTGGCGTGGTTGGTTTTACACCACAGACCATGTAGATATTAGCCTAGACAGCGTATATAAGCTTCGTTTAGACACTGAAGATCCAGATATCGATTTTGCTCGCGAGCGCGAAGCAGAAATGGAAAAACCGAAGTCACTTACCGACCTTCGTAATAAAGAAGAAGGCAAAAAGCTTTGGGTAGATCGCTTTGAAGATATCAGTGACTTCTACGACGAAAACGATCGTTACACCGTAACTAACAAAGAGCGTAACAAGTACAAGAAATTCTTGAAAGATCTTGAGCCTTGGGAGCGTAAAGCGTTTGAGCGTGCGGTGAAAGAAGACAAAAACTACTACGTGCTAGATTTCAGCAACAAGGGTGGGTTGGTGATGCCAATCATTCTTGAACTAACGTTTGAAGACGGCACGAAAGAAGAAATGCGTATTCCTGCGGAAATCTGGCGTCGTACACCTAAAGCCGTAAGCAAGCTTATTGTTACCGACAAAGACAAAGAGCTGGTAAGCGTAACCGTTGATCCGCACTGGGAAACCGCAGACGTAGATGTGGAAAATAACCACTACCCGCGTCGTATCATTCCTTCGCGTATTGAAGCGTATAAGAATAAGCCGCGTAACACTTACGAGTACCGTGACCTTATGCACGACTCAAGGACCGAACTGAAAACCGACGACGAGGACAAAGATGACGAATAAGTTGTCTTTGGCTCGCTTGCAGCAGAGCGCTCATGCTCTGCTTGCAAGCGTAAGTGCATTCGCAATTACGGCTGCGCTATTAGTTAGCGCAATGTCGTACAGCACTGCAGCCCAAGCGCATCAAATAAAAGCAGCAATTACCACGGTATTGTTCAATCCTAGAACAGAAAATATTGAGGTGATGCACCGCTTTAATTTGCACGATGCTGAACACGCGGTTAAGGCACTGTTCGACAAGCACGCAGATATTATGGACGACATAGAAACGCAGCAACAATTCGCTGATTACGTCGCCCACCACTTTGCAATTTTAAATGCAGCAGGCGAGCCATTAAAGCTTGCTGATGTTGGCTTTGAAGTTGAAGGTAAGCACTTTTGGGTTTATCAGGAAACTGCTGAGCCGCCTGTACTTGAAGGCGTTAAAATTCGCCATGATGCATTGCGTGACTTGTGGCCAAAACAAGTGAATACGCTAAATGTAGAAGGCAAGGGTGATATCAAAACCCTGACATTTGCTGATAGCGTAAATTTGCTGGAAGTAAGCTTCGAAAGCCAAAATAGCGACCATCACTAATACCTAACGGTATAAGTTTATGAAAGCCCACCCGCATTCCTTGTCAAACGGCAGTGATTGCGGGTGGGCTTTTTTGTTTACGTGCTTCACGGTGTTCTTATAGATAATGTATGCCTACCTCAGCCTTTGCCCCTCTAATTCGAGCGCCGCATTCGAATAGGGAAAATCCTAAAACACGTTTTCTAATTGTCGTGTGAGACCGAAGTCGTATAGTCATCTTGGCATGCATGCTCTACCTTAACTATGGATAAACAGTTACTAAATTCAGTTAATGAGGTACATCATGACCCATAGCGCTGCATCACCGTTGCCTTCACAGGTCAAGAAACCCCAATCAAGAAGTGAGCGTAGTGCACGAAAACTACGTGCATCCAAAGCAGCTCAGTGCGCTGTTCAAGCAGAAGATGCGCAGCAAATGCAAGATGCCGATGCAAAGAACGTCAAACAAAACAATGCGTTCGCTGATAAGAAAAATATCATGTGGGTGCTGTTAAGTGGCGCAATGGCGCTAACCTTTGTCGTCATGCTGTTTTTGCCAGATACAGGGATGGGCGGCGGCCTTGTTTCCACCTATTCTGCCATGCTTTGGTGTGGCTTTTTTGGTGCAGCACTTTGGCGTTATAGAGCGACAAGTGGCTGGGCTGGGTTTGCTTATGGAAGCGTTGTTGGACTAGTGATTCAATTTATTTCACAGATAATCTAGCACACAGTGTTTATACAATTGCCTTATGCAACTCGCCTAGTAAGAAACCGCTGAGCGACTAGGAACGGCAAGTACACATTTCTTTTAAGTACATTATGGGCAATCTAAACGCGGCTTTTAAATCAGACTTCTGTTTAAACAGCTGTCTTATCCGTTGATTGCCCTGTTGGCAACCTCACTTCCTAAACATTAAGTCCTGTTGATCTTTGATGTACAGCAATGGTCAACAGGTCCTCAATGACTTTTGGCTGGAAACCCGATCCAGACGTTTTGTCCGACAGTATAATTTATAAAATCCAGTTACTTTTTTAGGTTATGTTTAGCCAATAAAAAACCAAACGTTACCCTTCGCCCTTAATAAAACTGAGTGAGCCTATGGCAGAGAAGCCCAATAAATCCGCTGAATCACCAACCCGCTCTAGTAGAGCGGTACCGTCGTCGCGTTTATCGCGCATAGGCCGCTTGGGCTCACTGGCAGGTAGAATTGCAGGTAACGTAGTATCACAAGGTGCAGGACAACTGTTAAAGGGCGAGAAGCCCGCGTTGTCTTCGCTGCTCTTAACGCCCAAAAACATTTCAAACATTGCAGATCAGCTTGCCAGTATGCGTGGTGCAGCTATGAAGCTCGGGCAGCTTATTTCAATGGATGCAGGAGATTTTCTCCCCGAAGAGCTTGCGGTAATTTTAGGGCGATTACGGGACGACGCTGACCCGATGCCAAAAGACCAGCTAATTGCCACGCTGAATCAGTCTTGGGGCGAAAAATGGCAAGATGACTTACTTTACTTTTCCTTTGCCCCTATAGCTGCGGCCTCTATTGGTCAGGTGCATAAAGTCATTACGATGGACGGTCGGATGTTAGCAGTAAAAGTGCAGTATCCTGGTGTGAAAAAAAGCATAGATAGCGATGTAGACAACGTAGCTACACTCATAAAACTCACTGGCTTGGTACCTAAATCATTAGATATCAACCCGCTTTTACAAGAGGCTAAAGCACAGCTTCACCAAGAAGCTGATTATGTGCGAGAAGCTGACATGCTCAACCGTTATCGCGCGCTGGTTGAAAGCACCGACATCCTATGCAAAGGGAATAATGCGTTTGTCATTCCGCAAACCTTTGCTCCCCTTACCACCAGTACCGTGTTAGCGATGGATTTCATAGAGGCGCAAGACTTAGATGCGCTATTAAACGAGCCTCAGGACGTCCGAGATGCCGTGATGACGGCGCTAATGACTTTATTTTTTAATGAAATTTTTCATTTTAAGCTGCTGCAGAGCGACCCTAACTTAGCCAACTACCAGTTTAAACCCGATACAAAAGAAATCGTTCTGTTAGATTTTGGTGCTACACGGGATGTGCCTGACGCCATTTCAGCCCAGTATCAAGCGTTACTCAACAGCGCCGCAGCCAACGATAGAGCGATGATGCAGCAAGCCGCGTTTCGCATAGGATTAATTGACGAAAGCCACTCTCAAACGCAAGTCGACGCCGTCATAAACATTGGTATGGAGGCGTGTGAAGCGATTCGCTGCGAGGGCGCTTATGACTTTGGACAAAGCGATCTTATTGCAAGGCTTCACGAAAAGGGAATGGCGCTGACTATGGAGCACAATTTTTGGCATACGCCGCCAGTAGATGCCCTGTTTATACACAGGAAGCTAGGTGGCTTATTTCTGTTGGCTAAACGATTGAAAGCTAAAGTAGATATGCGAAAGGCAGCAGGCACATGGCTGAATCTATAACCTGCACTTCGTTGGTGTGTTAAGCGAGTAAGAAACTACTTATTACACAGCTTATCTATCGTTTGTATCGGTTTTGCGGTGCTGTGTCATGTTTTACTGTGAAAACGTTGCGCTGCGACCTTACAGAACTCAAATAGGACCCACTTCAAAAGCCTATAGCACTCGCACAACAGTCTAGTAAGGCAAATCCATGCTGAACGGTAGCGCCATCTGCTCTTTACTTTTTGGCGGGTTGCCAATCATTTCATCGTATGGCGTATCGTGCTTCATTACCGCCTGCTGAACATGGCAATGCGCGAAGGCTTCGCGAATGTGGCCGGCACTAAAAAAACGCATGGGCTTATCTTTGTTGTCGTAAAGCATGCCACTTTGACTGCCGATAGTGAGATAAACCAGGTAAACATTCATCTCATACGACTGAACTTCCAGATAATCTATCGCGGTAGGCGACTCTTCAATATCTCGAAAATAGAACTTCTGCATTTTTCTACCTCATGAACCAAGTATGCACCTTGCACGCCCTATATTCTTATTTAATGATGGAAGTTAGGGCTAAAAAGCAGAATATATACGTTAGGCAAGGTGCTCAGGTTCATTAGATAGATCTAGCGGAGGTCGATGGTTTTTAAACCGTACTGCATTTGCCAACACCAGTAAGGATGCAAGAGAGCAGGCACTGTATAGGAACGCCGCCGTTCCCATTCCAGAAGCAATCCATAGTAATGGAAATACCAGCAACCTAGGGCCTTCAACAGCTAAAGCGACTTTCGCTTTGGACAGTATAAAGCCATTTTGTATACTCATAACAATGACAGTCGCTACAGCAATGATCTGATGCTTAGTTGACAAGTTATTGATATTTAAAAGGAGATAAAGCATTACTCCCAGCATGATTAGATGCTGCATAACACTGTAGCGTTTTACTGCTCGGTGTAATTTAGGGTGATACTGTCTAAACTTACTCACGCTAATTATCCTATAAGGGCACATTTAAGTTGAAACGGGGTCGTGAGGCTCGAAATATTCATTAATTATTATAGATAACAACGAGCTAGCATTTGCTTTTCAATGACTAATCAACACATTAGTACACAAACCCAATTTGTTAAACATTTGTTTTAAAATTATTTTTGCATTTACATAATATCGAATGTGAATGAGAAGAAAAAATGAGGGTTTTCCACTAAATTTGTATAAAAAGAAATCGGAAAGTGACTTTTTTACGTTAAAAAGTGTTCAAAATAAGGAATTTACAATCTAAGGGAACATTTCTCTTGATTGATTTTCTAAATTTGAGTGTTATCTCTGGTAGTATTACCAAAAGGATAGTTTTGTAGCGGAGTCATTATGAGCGAATCGTCGGAAAAGAAATCGTTAGGCCCACACTTTATCATTGTAGGCATCCTTCTTGTTGTTATTCTGGCTGTTGTGTTTTGGCCCAGCGACGATGAGCCTGAGCCTGTAGTTACTCCTGAGCCCGAAGTGACTGAACCTGAAGTGACTACGCCAGAAGAGCCTGAAGTATTTGAGCCTACTCAGCCCGCCCCAACAGTAGAGCTTGAAGAAAAAGACGAGGTTGAGCCGCTTCCTGAGCCAGTTGAACCAGAACCGGAACCTCTGGATACCAGCGATCCTGCTGTGAAAGCTTCACTTATTGAGAGTTCGTCTGCAAGCAAAGAAACCGTTAACCGCATGCTGGTTGATGAAGGTCTAATTCAACGGTTTGTGGTGTCGGTTACGAATCTAGCAAATGATGAAATGGCGCCTAATCACCAGTTACTAACGCCACCTGAGCAGAACTTCCGCGTATACTCTCAAGCAGGCAAGCAATGGATTGATGCAGCAAGCTATAAACGTTATACACCATACGTAGATATGTTGGAGTCATTCAATAACGAAGCACTGCTTAACATATACGGTATTTATAAAGACGATATTCAGGCGAAGTACGCCGAAATTGGAAGCCCTGACCAAGACTTCAACAGCGTATTGCTTGAAGCGATTGATCAGCTTCTTGATACACCTGAAGTGCCGGTTCCTGTAGAGGTTTACACCGACTCGGTCGCCTACAAGTATGCTGATGATCGTCTAGAGAGTTTAAACGAGCCACAGAAACAACTTCTTCGTACTGGCCCAGATAACATGCGTCGCATAAAGGCAAAGCTACGCGAACTGAAAGTATTGGTTGAAGAGCGTGGATCTAACTAGATTTCAGCAGCAGCTTAAGGGCACGTCGTCAAAAGCGCGCCCTTTACCTCCTGTTGAACAATGGAACCCCGATTTTTGCGGTGACATTAATCTAACTATAGCGCTTGATGGAAGATGGTTTTATGAAGGCAGTCCTATTGGGCGCGCAAGCTTGGTTCAGCTTTTTGCTTCGGTGTTAAAGCGGGAAGGTGACAAGTACTTCTTAGTTACTCCCGTAGAGAAAGTAGGCATTACCGTTGAAGACACACCTTTTCTTGTAACTCAATGGCATAGGGAAGAGGGTGAATCAGCGAGTGATAACACCTATGTGTTTACCACACAAACAGGCGACATCGTAAGGTTAGAGCGTGCTGATCAGCTCGAACTTCGCGTTCCGCCTAAAGCCATACAAGATCCAGAGGCAACGCCCATTCCCTACCTATGCGTTCGCAGAAACTTGTGGGCAAGACTACATCAAAATGCCTATTATCAACTGCTTGAACAAGCTGATGAAAAACCGGATGAAGCCGGCACGCAATTTAGTATTCAGTCAAACGGCATCATCTTTATTTTAGGTGAAGTAAGCAACTAGCCTACTTTGTTGCTTCTGTCTCTTCGAACATATCAAAACGTAATTCATCTTCAATAAAGCACCGTTAACAGCGCTTTGTTTTGCGTTATACCTCTGACTGCATTACATTCGATATAGTCTATAAAACAATCAACAAGAAGACCTATATCATGAAAAAGCCTCTGATTACGCTGGCTGTTGCCAGTGCCTTACTCTCATCGCCCTTTTCCACTGTAGCCGACACGCTGATTCATGCAGGAAAAGTGTTTACTGGCACATCAAACTCTCTTCAGGAAAATGTGACTATTGTTGTTGAAGACAACAAGATCAAAGCAGTAAAGAAGGGGTTTGCTGAAGCCCAAGAAGGCGATACTGTCATCGACTTGAAGACGTCAACCGTTATGCCTGGTCTGATGGACATGCATGTTCATTTGTCTTCTCAACATGGTGGGCCTCAAACGTATCTGGAGCGCTTTTCACTAAATGAAGCCGACTATGCATTACGAGCAGCGAACTACGCTAAGATTACGTTAGATTCGGGCTTCACCACGGTTCGCAACTTAGGGGATGGTTACAACGAAACCGTTGCGCTAAGGAACGCTATTAGTAAAGGCTATGCAACAGGCCCGCGTATTTATACCGTTGCTAAATCTATTGCTACTACAGGTGGACATGCCGATCCAAGTAATGGCTTATCTCATTTACTTCGCCCAGACGTAGGCCCTAAGCAAGGTGTGGTTAATGGCGAAGCTGAAGCCCGTGAAGCAGTAAGGACTCGTTACCAAGATGGCGCGGACTTGATCAAAATTACGGCAACCGGCGGTGTATTAAGCGTTGCCAAAAGCGGCCAAAACCCGCAGTTCATGACCGATGAACTAGAAGCAATTGTTGAAACGGCAAAAGACTACGGTATGACAGTAGCAGTGCATGCTCATGGGAAAGAAGGCATGAAGCGGGCTATTGAAGCCGGTGTAGATTCTATCGAACACGGCACTTATATGGATGACGAAATCCGCAAATTAATGAAGAAGCACGGCACCTACTATGTACCAACAATACTGGCAGGAAAGTTTGTAGCAGACAAAGCCAAAATTGATGGCTTCTTTCCGGAATTGGTGCGCCCGAAAGCTGCCGCTATCGGCCCGCTTATCCAAAATACGTTTGAACAAGCGCATAAAGCAGGCGTAAAAATTGCTTTTGGTACAGACAGTGGTGTATCAGCCCACGGCGACAATGCGCAAGAGTTTTCATTAATGGTTGAAGCTGGTATGAAGCCTGCCGACGCGCTGCTAAGTGCCACCGTGAATAGCGCGAATTTACTAGGTATCAGCGATATTCTTGGCACGCTGGAAGAGGGTAAGTTGGCTGATATTGTTGCGGTTCAAGGCAACCCGCTTGACGATATATCGCTTATGGAAAGCGTGTCTTTTGTGATGAAAGACGGAGTTGTTTACAAGCAGTAGAGAAAATAAAGTGGTAGGGATTACATGGAACTAGGTAAAAAGGTTAAGCACAAAACCAAAAAACTTGTCGATTCTAAGCATATGTTAAAGGGCATCACTCTTGCCTCATTTTTAGAATCAACCATTGTTCCTATACCACTAGAAGCCGTAATGGTGCCACTAATGCAAGCAAGACGGGAGTCGCTTTGGCAAATTGCATTGATGGCCACCATAGGCTGCGTGATTGGCGCAGTCTTCGGCTATGCTCTTGGCTATTATCTTTTCGATATGGTTGGTCAGTGGCTTATAGATACTTTTTTCAGCCAGGAACAATTTGATAATGTTAAACAGCAGATGCAAAACCAAGGTTTTTGGTTCGTAATGACCTTAGGTATTGCCCCTATCCCTTTTCAGGTTGCGATGCTTGCAGCAGGTGCAACCCAATACTCACTTCCGCTTTTTCTTTTAGCTACTGTTATTGCACGTTCAATTCGCTATTTCGGACTCGCAGCCGTGGTCTATTACGCAGGAGACAAAGCTGAGCAGCTCATTAAGCGCTACAAAATGAAAGCGGTTATTGCTATCACAGTTGCAGTGCTTCTTTTATGGTGGCTTTCAAATTTAATCAGCCAATAAGCTTGCCTGTACTAGTGACTCAAAGCACTTAATAGGCGAAACAAACGATGCCGTTGGTTCACGACAACGTAAATATCAAATCAACCCAATAGATTTTTTGAACTTTACATTTGATAATGATTCCTATTTGCACTAATGTAATAAAAAACAGGAGGTGCTTATATGAATGTTCAGCGGCTATGCCCAGTTTACAAAAAGTGGCTACAGCTAAACCCTTCAAACGCGCGACAGCATCGCTATGCTATGCAAGCCCAGACGCAGCAAGCCCATCAACAGGGCAGATTGGATTATGCGAGAGAGTTAGGCTATCAAACCTTTGAGGCCGCAAAGGTTATCCTTAATGCGCTTCAGCCTACCTCTTTGCAGAAAGTCAGTGTAGTTCAAGAAGACGTACTCGCTTTTTCCACCATGGGAATGTACTTATCTTCTCTGCTTGCCGAAGAACATAGGAAGCGAGAATCTCACGCTATTTTACAAGAATGTCAGCAACAGCTTATTGCCATATTACCCCTGCATGCCACCAATCCTTCTATATGCAGGCTAATCGCGGCCATTCAGCATACCCTTGAGCAAACCTATGTCCCCCAAGCAAGCAAACGACTCGCTTCTGTGGCCGTGCATTAAATACTTTAGATCAAAGGAGATAGTTATGGCGTCGAAACAAATTTCAAGCGAAGACGGCTTTGTCTCATTAAACGTTAGAGCTTCTGTACTTCAAAAAATGCTTAATGGTGAAGTGCTACACATGACAGATATTCACTGTACCTGTTCGCGAAGCAAGCAAGTTTTGAAGCAACTTTTATTGCAGGCTGCTAGCGGCCGCGAATAGAATCAGTAACAAAAAAGGCGCTCAAGCGCGCCCTTTCTTAATAACGTATTGGTAAGGCATGGTCTCGGTTTGAGACGCAACCAGCGTGTGGTCCATAAAGCGGCAAAAGCTAGGAATATCTCTGGCCGTTGAGGGATCGTCAGCCGTGACCGATAAAGTTTCCCCATCGGCCAGCTTTCGAATATTCAGACGCACCATCATTACTGGCTCTGGGCAACGCAATCCTAGCGCATCTAAATGCTGACTAGCCGCGCTAAATGCGCTGTCAAAATCAGATGCCATAATTTTCACGATAGGTGTTAATGGCGCTGATTTCGCTATCAAACCCGCCTTTCTCGGTCAGATAAGCCACGACATCGGCAAGCGATACAATAGAGATAACCTGAGTGCCAAAATCGCGCTCGACCTCTTGAATAGCTGACAGTTCGCCATTACCGCGCTCTTGTCTGTCTAGCGCAATCAGCACGCCAGACAAGCTAGCCTGCTGCTGCTCGATTAAGGTCATCGATTCGCGAATAGCCGTACCCGCAGTGATCACGTCATCCACCAGCATAACCTTACCTTCTAGTGGGCTGCCTACTAGATTGCCGCCTTCACCGTGGGTTTTCGCTTCTTTGCGGTTGAAGCAATAAGGGACATCAAGGTCGTGGCTATCGGCCAATGCAACGGCTGTTGTTGTCGCAATAGGAATGCCCTTATAGGCTGGACCAAAAAGTACATCGAACGCAACGCCTGCGTCCATTAACGCATCAGCGTAAAAACGCCCCAACTTAGCCAAATCGCCACCGCGATTAAACAAACCTGCATTAAAAAAGTACGGGCTAACGCGGCCTGACTTTAAAGTGAATTCGCCAAATTTCAGTACGCCACGCTCAATGGCAAACTCGATAAAATCACGCTGAAACGCTTTCATGATGACCTCTTAATTTCTAATTTACGCGTTGGTTCTAACTACGTGTCGATGACTCGCTTACGCTAGCGCCGCTTTTTGAATGTCGAACAATTCACGTAAACCGTGCTTACCAATTTTCAGCATCTCGTCAAGCTCTTCAAACGAGAACGGTTCGCCCTCTGCAGTACCTTGAACTTCAATCAGCTTGCCGGTTTCGGTCATTACAATGTTCATATCTGTTTCTGCCTCAGAGTCTTCGGTGTACTCAAGGTCAGCGATTGGCGTACCTTCGTAAATACCTACTGAAAGGGCGGCAATCATATGTTTAAGCGGGTTAGTTTTGATAATGCCTTTTGCACGCATGTAAGTAAGTGCATCAACAAGAGCTACACACGCACCGGTAATTGACGCTGTACGCGTACCGCCGTCGGCCTGAATAACGTCGCAGTCTAACGTAATGGTGTTTTCGCCCAGAAGTTTTAAATCTACCGCTGCGCGTAGTGAACGCGCAATTAGACGCTGGATCTCTAACGTGCGGCCGCCTTGTTTACCGCGCGCCGCTTCACGGCCGCTTCGCGTATGAGTAGCACGTGGAAGCATGCTGTACTCAGCTGTAATCCAGCCTTTCCCTTGGCCCTTCATAAAGCGTGGCACACCTTCTTCTACCGTCGCATTACACAACACCTTAGTGTTACCAAACTCTACAAGAACAGAGCCTTCTGCGTGACAAGTGTATTGGCGAGTAATTGTAACAGGGCGAATTTGACTGGCGGTTCTGCCGCTTGGACGCATAGTGTTCTCCACAACGTAAGTGCTTAAAAAAGGGTAGCGCTTTACAGGTTTTATTGGCGATATGTGAATAGAAAGCCCAATTCGCGGTCAAAACCTATAAATTCGATGTAGCTACGAAATTGCGCCTAAGTATAACGCAATACCCGCGGCCGTTAAAAACGAACTTTACATGTTTGCTTATTGAATTACGTAAATGTGCGCTAATATACAAAATACAAGAAAACCTGCTGTAGATATTCACGTATACAACACGACGTTCGGGTTGTTTTTGCAGGCTTTCAGTTAAATTTAAAGGATATTTATGATTTACAGCATGACAGCGTTTGCACGCGTAGAAACCAAAAAAGAGTGGGGCTCAGCCGTGTGGGAAATACGCTCGGTCAACCAACGCTTTTTAGAAACTTACTTTCGCCTGCCGGAACAGTTTCGCTCATTGGAGCCGGTTTTACGTGAACGATTCCGTAAAAAGCTAGCCCGAGGTAAGGTGGAATGTGCGCTGCGTTTTACTGCCAACGATGCTGCTGTAACTAAGCTAAGCTTAAATGAAGAGTTGGCTAAGCAAGTGCTTCACGCCGCTGACTGGGTGCAATCCCATGGCCAATCCACGGGGGTTAACCCACTAGACGTTTTGCGCTGGCCTGGGGTAATTGCAGCGGAAGAAGCCGATATGGACGCCATCCACGCTGACGTAATGGCCGCGTTCGACCAAGCTCTTAACGATTTTATTAGTGCCCGCGCTACCGAAGGGGAAGCCCTTAAAGGTATGATCACGCAGCGCCTAGATGCCATTGAAGTGGAAGCTGAAAAAGTAGCCGCGCGTATGCCTGAAATCATGGTGTGGCAGCGAGAAAAAGTGCAAACCCGCTTTGAAGAAGCAAAGGTTGAACTTGATGCAGGCCGTTTTGAACAAGAAATGATCATGCTGGCGCAAAAAGTAGACGTGGCAGAAGAGTTAGATCGTCTGAATGCTCACGTTAAGGAAACCCGCAATATCCTTAAAAACGGTGGAGCAGTAGGCCGCCGTCTTGATTTCATGATGCAGGAGTTTAACCGCGAATCGAACACGTTAGGTTCAAAGTCTATCAGCACCGACATCACACAATCGGCGGTTGAACTTAAAGTCCTGATTGAGCAGATGCGCGAGCAAATTCAGAATATTGAGTAATTAAAAAGCAGACTCAAACTCATTCAATAAATAACACCAAACCCAGCTTTCTAGCTGGGTTTGAGACTTCTGTAGGGCGTTTGGTAGCTCGTCGGTTACGAGCTGCTTAAGTCACTGTTGACGCGCTACCTGCCGCCAACATCTAACGCTTCTAATAACTCATCTCAGATACTGTGTTAAGAAGGCCTCGTGCGAGGGGAGTTTAGCTACGTGATTATCCACCTGCTGCTTTAATCCTGCCATAAACTGCTTAAGTGACTGTTCACTCATCTCATCGGCAACACGATGATACTGGCTAGGTGTCATGCCTTGGCCCATTAATACTTGGGTCCAGGAATCAACACGGAAAATATCTCCGTCATCTAAAAATACACGGCCAGATTCAGCAAACAAATCCAATTTATGTTTAAGAGAAGACGGAATATCCATGCGTTGACACTGCTGCCAAAAGGGGCTGTCCTCGCGCTGTGTCACCTTGTAATGCATAACAATAAAATCGAGTATGGCCGACATTTCGCTATCAAACTTATTATTGTATTCGTCGATTGCGCTTTGGGTTATGCCATCGAAAGGGAATAGGCGCATTAAGCGTATAAGGCCAGTCATGATTAGATGGATACTGGTCGACTCTAAAGGCTCAATAAAGCCACTGGATAGCCCTAGCGCCACGCAGTTTTTATTCCAACCACGCCTGCGTTTTCCAGGAGTAAAACGAATCACTCTCGGCTCATTAATGGGCGCGCCTGTCACCTGCGATTTAAGTGTATTGATGGCGTCTTCATCGCTCATAAATCGGCTACAAAATACCAATCCATTACCCATTCGTTCTTGAAGAGGTATTTGCCAGCGCCAACCGGCCTGATGTGCCACACTTTTGGTGTATGGCACAGGTGGGGCTGTAAGCTCAGTTTGCATAGCTACCGCACTATCGCAGAAAAGATAGTGTCGCCAATCGTCGTAACCGGTGTGAAGGGCTTGTTCAATAAGCAGCCCTTTAAAGCCTGTACAGTCTATGAAAAAGTCGCCATCTATGACTTCATCGCTTGCTAATCGAAGGGACTGGATGTTGCCTGATTGCGGGCATACTACGACCTTTTCTATATCTCCTTCCTTGTGAGTTACCCCAGCATCACACGCTAGAGACTTTAAAAATCGACCGTAAGCAACGGCATCAAAATGATAGGCAAAGTTAAGCGGCATGGCTTCTGATGTGGCGAACTTGCTCTGTTTAGCGGCAATAAGTTCCGGGCAATAATCACCAAATTCACCACCAAATCCGTATTCTTTAGCCCTCAGCCAAAAATGGTGAAACTCGCCAGCCCAACACTCTCTTCCGGTTATACCAAAAGAATGAATATAGCTGTGACCTTGTTCACGCCAATTTTCAAACTCAATACCCAGTTTGAACGTGGCTTGTGTGGCACGCATAAATGCTTTTTCGTCGATGCCAAGCAACTTGTGAAATGTTCTAATAGGCGGAATAGTCGCCTCGCCCACACCTACAATACCAATATCTTTCGACTCGACTAACGTAACGTTTATTGACTTACCCAAAAGCCGTGACAGCGCTGTGGCCGCCATCCATCCCGCAGTACCGCCACCCGCAATGACTACGTTCTTAACGGGCGTTTGATTTTTACTGCTATCTAAACCCGATACGGTCATAAGAGGTGTCCTTTTTATCTGAAGTATTTTTTGTGTCATTACAACTCGAAGCTGAAGCGTGCTCGTTCTTTTCACGTTGAGCATGCGAGGGCACGTGTTGTTTTTCGTTGCTGTAGCGCTTTGCAATATCATTGAGCAAAACTCTGTTAGACGGCAATCCCTGCAGATAAGCGTTTTTAGTTTGTTGTAAGGTTTCGCGAATGTGAACTGCTTTACGCTTATGCTCTTCATTTGGCCGTAAAGGCGATGTAGAAGAAGAAAAGCCCATTCCATATAGTACATACTGATAGCTAGCAGAGGGGAAAATCTCTTCGTTCTCGATAAGATCTAAGCGTGAAGGGCTTTGATACTTCCACAGTTCAAGCAATTCAGCGAGAGAATCGGGTATGGACGCCTTATCTCTTTGCGCTAACCAATACGGCTCTTCTCTATCGCTTAAAGCATAATGTAGTTTTAGAAAGTCGATAACGCGCTGCCAGCGATATGCAAAGCGCGAGTTGTAGCGCTTACTGACTATTTCCATGTGTGCTTTGTTTTGCGGAAAAGCCTCACAGAGCATACGTAAGCCAAGCTCGACCATAGCAATGGCTGATGCTTCAAGCGGTTCAACAAACCCCGAAGACATACCTAAACTCAAACAGTTTTTTACCCAAAACTGTGATCTATAGCCAGGCTCAAAGGAGAGTGTACGAAAAGAAAGCTCTGCATCTTGTGCACTAGGGTAACGTTCACGAACGTAGTCAATCAGCACCTGCTTTGCTTGATCTTCATCTGTGAATTGAGAAGAGTAAACTAGGCCTACACCTCGGCGGTGCTGCAACGCAATATCCCACGTCCACCCACAGGTTTGTGCAGTGGCCACTGTGGTACTTTTTATTTCAGCATCTTCGTTTGAATAAGGCACTTGAAGCGCAACAGCGCGATCATTGAGCATTGTGCGCTTAACGGGTATCCAAGGAATAGCAAAGTGTTTATTGATGAGCAGGCCGCTGTGGCCTGAACAGTCAATAAATAGATCGCCAACTATTTTTTTCCCGTCCTTTGTTGATACGCTTTCAATATCTCCGTTTTGATGAGAGTGAACACTGTCAACATGACCAACGACGTGAGCGACATTTAACTTGTCTACGCAATGATTTTTTAACAGCTCAGCAAACTTTGTGGCGTCGAAATGGTAACCGTAATTGAGCACATGGGCGTAGTCCGGCGTAGCAATTTGCTTTGGCGCCTTGCCTGCGGCACACATGGCGGCTTGTAACGAAAACACATCTTCGTACGATGTGTTTGGTGCGATTGATTTCCAACATGTATAAATATCGAGCTCGTTGTAGCCTGTTGGAACGGTAAATGGATGATAATAGCAGTGCCCGCCTTTACGCCAATTAACAAAGCTGGAGCCTTGCTTGAAAGCGCCATGACACAGCGTTAAGAATTCCGTTTCACTAATACCAATATCAAGAAGGGTATCGCGCAGTGACGGCCAAGAGCCTTCGCCCACACCTAAAGAAGGGATGTTGGGTGACTCTATCAAGGTAACGGTGTGATTCGCGCTTAGTTTTGCGGCAAGTATCCCTGCTGCAAGCCACCCAGCCGTACCACCACCGACAATGACGACCCGATGCATACTGCTATGACTTTCGTTATCACTCATACGTTAAGAACCACGATATGCCCCACTGCACTTCTACAAACATGTTCAGTCGTTTTTCTGGTTACTATTCAAACAGCACTATGACAAAAAAACCCGCTAAAGCGCAACCCTAAGCACTTTAGCGGGTAAACACACCCCAATCGTTAAAACTTGTAGCGAACTCCCAGTGCATAGCGAGCGCCAAGCTCATCTAATTTCCACAACATAGCACTTGTTCTGCCGTGTCTACGGATATTTTCATCTGTGATGTTTATCCCTTCAAATGACACCGTAAGATCTTCAGTGATGTCGTAAGAAACATTGAAGTCTATTTGTGAATAGTCTTCGGTATAGCCCGGCTCATTAATGTACTGAGAGGTTGTATCAAGGAACTTATCACGCCAGTTGTAGGCAATACGCGCTTGCAAAGCATCTTTCTCATACATCAAGATGAGGTTTGCTGTGTCACTTAGTCCCACAAGGGCAAACTGAGTTATCGATGGATTTGCGTCATTATCAAAACCAATATCACCTTGCACTGTGGTGTAGTTAGCCAGTACCCCGAAGCCGCTATCACCAAAGAAGTGCTGCGCAGCAAGTTCGAAACCGTAAATATTCGCCGCTTTATTGTTAACAGGTTTAGAGTTAATGAAGGTAATCAACGGATCTTCGCTATTGGGCAGCACATCGAATTGCTGCTCAAACTGTTCGTCAGTCAATGAGTCATACTCGATACCGTTTTCCATCGCAGCAACCATGTTAAACAATGACGTGTCATTAATTGGAATACCACGCGCCTCTAATTCAGCGCGAGCCGCCTCTGCACGCGGTCCATTGGTAACGTCTCTCAACCCAAAGATATTTTCTTCAACTTGTTCATTACCGATAAAGTTCTTAACACGCTTATCGTAAAAACCAACCGACACATAGCTTGTCTCATCGAAATAATATTCGAATGAAAGATCAAGGTTGTCTGATTCTAATGGTATCAGCGATGGGTTACCTGAACTCGCGGTGGCGGTAATGCTGTCAGTAAGAATTGTCGGCCCGCTTTGAGGCGATACTGTCGCAGCGGCGCTCAAGTTGTTGTACGTGGGTCGCGCTATTGTCTTACTGTAAGAGAATCGCGCAATCATGTTTTCAACAACTTCGATATCGAAATCTAATGCAGGAAGTACATGGTCGTAACTTGATTCAACTTCAACATCTTCCATGTCGCTTCCAAAGCGGACGTTGAAGTCATTATTACCTTCCCACGCAATGCCGCTAGGTAAACTTATATTTGCAATTGAAGTTACATCGGTATTTTCGTAGCGTACACCTGCCAACAGGTTGTACTCCATGCCGTTTAACTCGCCAGATAAATCCAATTCGAAATAAACCGCAGTTATGTCTTCTTCAATAGTACGGTTAGTTGCAAACGGGTTGTTGGCAAGAAAATCAAAACCGTATTCTTGAGCAGCAAATGCACCAATTTGCGCAACGCTACCGGTAAAGCCCTGAGAGAACATCCCCTCAGTATTGAAATCGCTAAACTCACTCGCCAAATCCAGCGGTGTTAAAGAACCAGCAGGAAGCTCACCCGGGTTCTCAATTCCCCAGTTGCCCATGGTGTGGCGGGTTAGAGATTGGAGCGATGTGCTCTCCATTGAGCGTGACTCAATACCAAAGTTAATACTTCCGGTATCCATAACGTAAGAGCCATCAAGACGAGCTTGAGTAATTTCGGTGTCTTGCGACGAGAAATTCATGTCCAATATCGATGTACCTACATCATCTTGGTCAAGCACGCCATTTCCGTTAAGATTATCACGAGCTTCATCGTCAAAATCGACGAACATAATAGGGAAGTCGCCTCTGAGATCGACACCTTGCCCTTTAACTACGTTTGCGCCTAAACCAAGATTTGTCCACGTTCCATAGGGCGCATCTGGGCGTCCTTCTGCCGTCGAATTATGAAGGTCGAAGACTAGAGTTAGCTCGTCATTTACGAAGTACTCAAGGTTTAAGCCGATCGACTTGTTTTCGTTGACTTGGTTTAGTTCTTGAAGCGCCAAGCCTAGATCACGAGGTAGCAAATCTCGGCGTTCTTGAGTTATCAATACTGGCGTTTTTACCGTTTCATCATCAAAAGTTAGTTCGGTGAAGTACCTATCATCCATCCATATCGATTGCTCGGCTCGAGCTTCATATAAGTCTTGCTTTGAATAGGTGTAATCAAGCGTGGCCGTCATTTTTTCTGAAGGAGCAAACTGGAACGTTAGCTGTGCATTCGTTCTTTCACGCTCTCGGTCTGCCATGTAATAACGTAAATCTGAGGGAATGGCGAAAAGCTGTCCCATGGCTGGTGCGTTGTTCAGCACAATTGGGTCACCGCTATCTGGGTTCGCTGGATCAGGTGATTGGGGCACCGTGCCATCAAATGGATTTACGCGCCACTCGTTCACAAACGCACCTTGTGCAGCACTGTCACGCTGTTGGAATGAACCGGTAAACGTAACGCCAAAGGTATTGTCATCATTAAGGTAATTGATGAAGCCAGATACTTCAGGCGTAACATCATCACCTACACGGTTAGTCGTATCATGCAGTGCTTTTGCGCCTACACTTGCGGTAATGCCATTGTCAGATGCTTGAAAGGGACGTGCTGTTCGTATATTTACCGTAGCCCCAATCCCCCCAGTTGCAATACTCGCTCTACCTGTTTTGTACACTTCAACCGCTCTAACACTTTCAGAAGCAAGGTCAGAAAAATCGAAGGCGCGAGAATTTGCTGCTCCGCCACCACCAGGTAACGCAGAACCAGGCATCGTACGTCCATTCAGCGTTACCATATTAAAGTCAGGTCCAAAACCACGCGCTGTGACTTGGCTTCCTTCACCATTATTCCGACTAATTGAAATACCAGTAATACGCTGTAGTGACTCTGCTAAGTTAGTATCAGGAAATTTACCAATATCTTCTGCTGAGATGGCATCAACAACACCAGCAGAGTCACGCTTGATACCCATCGACTCTTGAACACTACTTCGTATACCTGATACCTGAATAACTTCTATGTCTTTTTCTGTTTCTTGCGCCGTCGCAGATGACATCACACCGCTACTCAAAGCGGTCCCGAGTATCAATGACAAACTTGCTGCGATCTTGCTTTTATTTGGTGTTGTTTGTGTCACGGTCTATCTCTCTTTAATAGTGGCTTTTATGTGTGTTGTGAACCTTACGCGCTGCCAGAAAGGGCTTTCCCAAAGAGAAACTAGAACACCCTGACGTAAGAAAGCGCTTTCCGAACATTAATTCAACAAAAGTTTAAGATCAACACATTTTTTACAATTAATTCACAGGCAACAACTATATCGGAGAACACTAAACTCCTCATAAAAAAGAACAAAACTATTATATTCAACATCTTATAATAAAAACAAAAATCTATTAGATTCCTGTGATAGCCATAGAAATATTATCAGTCACTTAATTCCATTAACGTAAAAATGACATAAATATGAGAAAGCGCTTTCTAATTGTTTTTTATTTGTGCTATAAACCGCTTTGTTATTTCAGATTCATTGTACTGCCAGCATCCGTTTAGAATTTGTGCAGTAAGAAAAAGGTTATCGACTTATGAACAGCATTTCGCTTCCCGCAGGCAGTCCCTTACTCAAAAATACGTTTCTTTATGGAACTGCCACGTCAAGTTTTCAGATAGAAGGGGATGTCGATAACCGTCTCGAATGTATTTGGGATAGATTTTGTGAACGGCCTTCAGCCATCGCTGATCACTCCAATGGCGATGTCGCCTGTGATCATATTGCTCGCTGGAGAGAAGATTTCGACATTTTGTTAGACTTAAATGTAGACGCTTACCGTTTCTCTATTTCTTGGCCGCGCGTTATCACTCAAGAAGGTGAGCTAAACCCAAAAGGCGTTGCCTTTTATAAAACGCTAGTTGATGCGTTAAATGAAAAAGGCATTAAGCCATTTGTTACCCTTTATCACTGGGATCTCCCTCAACACCTGGAAGATAAGGGTGGGTGGCTTTACCGACAAACTGCTTTTGCATTTGAAGACTATGTTGACAAAATAACACAGGCGTTAGGCGAGTCCGTTTTTTCCTATGCAACGTTCAATGAACCTTTTTGCAGTGCTTATTTAGGGTATGAAATAGGCGTACACGCCCCGGGCAGAACGGGTAGAAAATACGGAAGAACTGCGGCTCATCACATTTTGCTAGCACACGGCCTTGGGATGAATGTGCTTAGAAAAAATGTCCCAAGTAGCGAAGCCGGTATAGTATTGAATTTTACGCCATGCTACCCCGCCACACAAAAGACAGAAGACCTATTAGCCACCCGCAAAGCAGATGACTATATCAACCAATGGTATATGCAGCCTGTAATGGAGGGAAGCTACCCCGAAGTGTTATTTGATATAGACGAAGCGGATAGACCACCAGTTGAAGCTGGTGATATGGAGACAATCTGTCAGCCCATCGATTTCTTAGGGGTAAATTTCTACACGCGATTACACTATTCTGCGCCCAAAGAGAAAGGCGCATTGTATTTCGAGCATCCTCATCAAGGTCCATTGACCGATATTGGTTGGGAAATCTATCCAAAAGCGCTTTATGATTTACTTACTTCATTAAACGAACGATATACGCTCCCTCCCATTTTTATAACTGAAAATGGTGCTGCAATGGCAGACGAACTCAAAGATGGTCTTGTTAATGATGTTGATCGGGTTGATTACTACAATGCCCATTTAAACATGGTACACAACGCAGTGATTGATGGAGTAGAAGTGAGTGGTTACTTCGCATGGAGTCTCCTTGATAACTTCGAGTGGGCGGAAGGATATGAAAAGCGATTTGGGCTAGTTTATGTGGATTTTGAAACGCAAAAGCGTACGCTTAAACTTAGCGCCAATGCTTATAAAGCGCTCATAGCAAGTCGAACATAACAACAGTGGAAATAGCAATGAACCATAAGCTGACATTAAAAGAAAAAGTGGGTTATGGCATGGGCGACGCTGCGGCCAATTTAGTTTGGCGGGGCGCACTTGCATATTTGGCGGTATTTTATACCGATACGTTCGGTATTACAGCCGCTGCAGCTGCGATGCTATTTCTTGTCGTTCGTCTTTCTGACGGTGTGACCGATATTATCATGGGAATGATTGCTGACAGAACCCAGACTAAGATGGGAAAGTTTCGCCCTTGGATATTAGGCTCCACTCCTTTTCTTGGCCTTTTCATGGTCCTTTGCTTTACCACACCTGATCTCTCGTATTCAGGCAAACTCATTTACGCTTATCTGACCTACATCGGACTAACCTTAGCGTATACGGTTAATAATGTACCGTACTCAGCGCTTATGGGCGTGATGACCAGTGATGATAGAGAGCGTACAAGTTTGTCTGGCTTTCGTTTTGCTGGGGCATTCTTTGGTGGACTGCTTGTTATGGGATGTTTGCCTATGCTGGTGGACTTACTAGGCCAAGGGAACACTGCTGTAGGGTATCAATATACCATGTGGTTGTTTGCCACGTTGCTTGTCATATTAATGTGCGTAACAGTTTTTACCACGAAAGAGCGCGTTACGTTGCAGCAGGTTTCAAAGCCTCAAGACACTAAACTGGACTCTCCAAAAACAGAGACAGGTACCCAAGTAGCGCCCGCTCCTCGTTCACTAACATCTGAACTCATCGACTTGGGAAAGCAACTACCGTTAATTCTAGTTCCTCTTTCAGCAATAACCGCCTTCTTTTATTATCGAGACGCTTTAACTGGGGCAATCTTCATTACTGTTTTAGCGCTTACTACTATTGCAATTAAACGGTTAACTCGCCGACCGGAAGCCGAGAACACCCGTTCTCAGCAGGATATTATCGACCTGCTTTCCAATAAACCCTGGCTAATTCTGTTAGGAATGGGTTTTCTAACCATGATGTTTAATGGCATCAAATATGGCGTTATTGCCTACTATTTCAAATATTACATGGGCAATGAGCTACTCACAGGCTACTTTTTCATTTCACTGCTGGTGGTGTCGATTTTCGGCGCATTAGCAACGTCCAAATTAGCCGCTATGTTTGGTCGCAAGAAGCTCTTTATTATCGCGCTGTTAGCAAGTAGCGTATTGACCTCTGGCATTTATTTTGTTCCTCAGAAAAGCGTGAGCGCCATATTCATTCTAGGTTGCAGTGCAGAGTTTTTTGCAGCCATATTGCCTACCTTATTTTTCTCTATGCTAGGAGACTCGGCAGACTACAGTGAATATAAGACAGGTCGAAGAGCCACCGGACTCGTCTACTCTGCAGGCTCTTTTGTTCAAAAAACAGGGGGAGGCTTCGCAGGGGCGCTCGTCTTGCTAGTATTGGGAAGCTATGGCTATAACGGTCTTGATATCAATACAATTAATCAAACGCTTCCAGGTATGAAGTCTTTAATGAGTTGGATACCGGCGCTATTTGGCTTTGCTGGCGCGGCGTTAATCTGTCTGTACCCATTAAATGACGAAAAACAAAAAGAAGTTACACAAGCTTTACTCTCTCGACGTAGCGAACAACCGCCGATATCGGCATAATACAGTCAGTTAGAGTGATTGTTTTAGAGAACGAGGTCTTATCACGTGCCCACCATTTATCAAGTTGCCGAGCGTGCAGGTGTTTCTTTATCTACGGTATCCCGCGTATTAAATGGTAAGGCTTCGGTAAACAAAGTACTGAAAGAACGCGTAGAGAAAGCGGTTAAAGAGCTAAATTACCGTCCAAACTCTGTCGCTCGTTCATTGGCAAATAACCGCACTGACAGCGTCGGGGTACTTGTACCTGAACTCAACGCCCCGTTTTTTGGCGATCTGATGCAGGCAGTAGAGTCAACGCTGCGCGCTGCAGATAAACATGTCATTATTTCGGTAGGACGAAATTGCCTAGAAACAGAGAAAGATGCGGTAGAGTTTCTTATTAGCCGTAACTGCGATGCACTCATCATGCATGCAGAAGCATTATCCGATGAGTATTTATTGGAGTTAAACCAGTCGAAACTTCCCGTTGCTTTGGTTAACAGACAGGTAGGAGGGCTACCTGAGGCATGCACTAGCCTCGATAATGAAAAGGGTGGATATCTGGCTACCCGCCACTTACTCGAGCTAGGCCATAAAGACATTGCATATATTTCTGGACCGACTGACAAGTGTGACGCGAGCTTGCGCTTGGAAGGACATAAACGCGCCTTGTCGGAAGCAGGGTTGCCCATAAACCCACAGTTGATATTTAACGGCGACTATTCTGAAGAAGACGGGAAGATTGGCTTGTTAGAGCTCATGGCGCGCGATGTGCCTTTCACGGCTTTAGTGTGCGCCAACGATTGGATGGCATCGGGTGCGATAAGCTGCGCGAGAGATTTAGGCATGAGCCTTCCCCACGACTTGTCTGTGGTTGGTTTCGATGACGTGGTATTTGCCCACCATGTTTTCCTCGTCTTACCACGGTCAGTAACCCAATTGCGGAAATGGCTGAAATGTCAGCCAAGTACATACTTAATAAAGTATATGGTCAGGCTAATAACGTCCAGCTGTATTTCGAACCTTCCTTGGTTGTTCGGGAATCTACGGTAAAACATGAAGGATGAAGCCAAGCTGGTAAGTCGAAAACCGACTTTCATCTAAACTCTCAATTAAAACTTTCGATTAAGTACCTTTCGCTCCCAATAGCGCACTTTGCTACCCACCTTAATGATGATACGACCCACAATAGACGCGAAGGCCTGTCTTACAAGTATTTAAGCCAAGGGGCGTGGTGCTTTGATTTATAGGCGCTAAACCATTTAACAGGGAAATAAAGCACTAAACTAAGGCCAGCAGCTATTAACCATATTTGCCAAATATGGTCTACGCCCACGTATTTTCCTTTATTCGCCCCCCAAATAAAGAATGCAATACCGTACATCACCAGCAATACGTACAAATGCAGGATGTAGAAAAACATCGGGACCGAGCCAAAGGTGTCAAGAAACGCAAACTGCGTATCCTTAACGCGCTCGAAAGCAAACAACAATAGAAACATGCCGGCCAGTGTAAAGACCAAAAATGCTAAAGACGGGGGGTACTTAGTCAAATTAAGTAATGACATCAACGTAGTGATGGCACTTTGTTGTAGCTCCCAAGGCAAGGTCTCACCATAAATATTTAAACCGCGAAGTAGGAAAAATAGGCTGAGCGACACTGCAAATAAACCAAGCAACCACCGACCGCGTCGCGCTTTATCAAGCTGTTGACTGTAAAGAGGCCCACATGCATAACCGAGCAGTATTACCCCTATCCAAGGAAGCACGGGATAACTCACTTTAATGTTTAGGGCGGCTGACTGAAGTATATATCCTCTATCGTGCAGCATTGTCCAAAGCGTATAGCCTGTTTCATGTGGAACATAGCTAATTGGCGTTAGTGCATTATGTCCAAAGACAATTAAGAGGCCTAAAATGAGCAACAGAGTTCTTGGAAGATAACTCAATACAGCCAGAGCAATCATGCTGATACCTATGGCCCACATCACCTGAAGATAAAGCGTTTGGAAACTCGCCCCCCAGCTAAACGTAATAAATGTGACCTCTAAGAACAAAATAAACAATCCACGCTTAATTAAGAACTCTCTGACATTACGTGTCGGCTTAGCCTTATTCGCTGAGTTCATTGGATTGGCATAGAGCCATGCAGACAGCCCCGTTAAAAACACGAATGTGGGTGCGCAGTAATGGGCGGCTAACCGTGTGAAAAATAGAGAAGGTGACGTAGTATCGATATCCATAGGATCAGATACCTGCAAATGCAGAAAAAAGCGCTCTCGCACGTGATCGATAAGCATAATGAGCATGACCAAGCCACGCATCATATCGATGCTTCGAATACGGTTTCGTTGAATACTAGAAGACATTTTAGCCATTACATCAAGGAGGAAATATTTGCTATCAACACAACTTCGTTCAGAATTTAGCGGTAGTTTTAGCCACTCACAGCATCGATAGTTAAACGATTAACCCAATGCTATAACATTGCAGTAAACAGTGGCAATTATTTGCTTCGAATATACTAATGATGCGTTCAACAGCATAATAAGAAATACTAGAAGAAAAACGGAGTCACTATGAAATATCTATTGTTAGGTCTGGTCATGCTTGCTGTTGCTACGACGGCCGTTGCGAACAACGACCGCGACGCAGTGAATCAGACACTTAATGCTCTACATCACAATGCGTCTATTGCAGACTTTGAGCAGTATTTTGGTTTGTATCACGACAGCGCGATCTTTATTGGCACCGACGCATCTGAGGTATGGACCAAAGAAGCGTTTAAGGCGTATGCCAAACCTCACTTTGACAAGGGCAGAGGATGGACATACCACCCGCGAGACAGGCATATCTATTTTTCCCCTAATCACGATGTAGCCTGGTTCGATGAACTGCTCGATAATGAAAGCCTGGGAGAAACACGAGGCACGGGTGTATTAATAAAAGAGGGAGCGAAGTGGAAAGTAACCCAATATCATTTAACGATCCCTATCCCCAACGCGCTTGCAGATAGCGTTGCTAATCAAATTAAAACCATGCGATAAAAAAAGCCCCGACGTAATGGGGCCTTTGTTTCTCTTTGGGTCTTAACTACCTTTAGGTATTAGACTGTGTGAGTGGTTGAATTTCCATCTCTACTCGACGGTTCATCGAGCGGTTTGCTGCACTATTGTTAGGTACTTTAGGTGCGTATTCGCCCATACCTACCGTCGTGATACGCGTCGGGTTAACAGAATAGTTAATAAGTAAATTCTTAACCGCTCCTGCACGACGCTCAGATAAAGACTGGTTGTACTGCTCAGAGCCAGTGTCATCCGTATGACCTTTGATCATAAGAACGGTTTTTTCGTAATTGTTTACGACTTTGGCAACGTCTTGAAGAACCGGATTGAAGTTAGGGCTGATGCTAGAACTGTCAGTAGCAAAGGTAATGTCGCCCGGCATGATCAATCGCAGATTATCGCCTTCTCGCACAACTTGAACGCCAGTATCAGAAAGCTCATTTCGAAGCTCTTCTTCCTGTTTGTCCATGTAGTTACCTATCGCACCACCTGCGATTGCACCTACCGCAGCGCCCCACGCATAACGACTTTTGTCGTTATCACCTGTCGCTTTACCCAGCAATGCGCCTACTACCGCACCAATAGCGGCACCTTTTTGCGTATTATTCGGATCAGTTGCGCAACCTGCTACCGTTAGTGACGCAGCAATCAAACTTACAGCAAGAGTCTTTTTCATAACTTCCTCTTATTTCAATTAAAAGCTTTATATTGATGAGTTGCATTTATCCATTGCCACTCTCAATAAGCTCAGTGTTAGTTTTGCATTAAACAACTACAGTGATAGCAATTAGCGTTCCACTGGCAAATATTCTGTATGTAAGCAACAACGAGTATCTGAGCGCCACGAGTTCGTTTCCTGCTTAACTTTTCCTTAAGATCAGCACTCAAAGGCACTACAGCACTTCTTGTTTAGAGGAGTGTAGGACATCAAACCTGAACGTTAGCTAAATGAACGTTGGAATAAAGAAGAAAAAATGCGTTGGTACACAGTGTAAATACTACACTGTGTTGCTAAAAAGTAACGTTTTAGCCTATTGAAACTGAGCGCTCAAAAAATGCGTTCACATCAATCTTATAGTCAGACGCTATGACGGCTTTGTTGATACTGACTGTTTTATCCGATGATAGGTCAACATCTTTCGGCGTTAGATAGTGGTTACTGCGAACCGAATAAAAAACCTTTACGAGTGGCGTAAGCGGGGAGTCTCTCTGTTCAAGCACCATCGCTAATTTATCATTTGATAATAGAACTAGGCTCCCTACGGGATAAACGCCCAGACACTTTATAAACTGTTGAACAAGCGACTGGTCAAGACGCGTTGGCGCATCACTCATCAAAATAGAGAATGCCTTTTGGCTAGACATACCGGCCTTATACACCCGGTCCGCGGTGAGTGCATCGTACATGTCGGCAATGGCAAGCATTCGGCCCGCTTGGCTAATATCCTCACCTTTGGTCCCAGCAGGGTAGCCCAAGCCATCCAATCGCTCATGATGCTCACTAATCGCTTGAATCAGTGGCTGCGCAATTTCCGTACTTTTTAAATAGTCGACCCCGTGCTTTACATGACCTTTCATGATCTCCATTTCGCTGTCCGTAAGGCGGCCTGGCTTATGAAGAATTTCATCTGGAATTTTGATTTTGCCCAAGTCGTGTAGAAAGCCAGCATAGGAGAGGTCTTGCACCTCTTCTTCAGACATCCCTAAATACTTGCCAAAATTTGCGAGTAAAATAGCGACGTTCAGAGAATGCTCTAGTAAATAGTCGTCTTTTTCTCGAATTTTAGTTAGACAAAGCAACGCATCGGGGTTCCTATCTACCGACTCGACTAACTTATTTGAAAATGCTTTGGGAATACTCGCATCAAAAGGCGTCTCTTTTTGTACATTGGCAAGTAACAACTTTTGAATTGCCTTTCCTTGCTCGTGAAGCTTTGCGGCTCTTACCAGCTCATTTTCTAGTGATACTTTTTTTGATTTTACCGGCTGATCAGAAGGCGAGTTTTGGTGCTTTTCCACAGTGGCCGATGAGCTAGGTTGCTCAACGTTAAACGCCTTATCTGTATCAATGGCGAGGGTTTTCACACCTCGCTTTCTAAGTGTTTTAACCACGTCATCAGACGTAACGCGGCCTTGGCTCGTAACCCTCAACGCACCTTTTTGCTCTAAAATTTGATGAACAAACATGCCTGGCACTAACTGATCAATAGTAATCTTTTTTATCATCTTATATGCACTGCACTATATTAATCGCCATATATTTGCTAACTGCTTTCATATAAAAAGTGAAAGCTCAGTACTCTAACTCTACTAGTATAGTGTGTAAATCTGGCTTCCAACCAAACTTCGTCATATTCACTCGGTAGTTTTTAACGACCACACCTTCCTCTGCTAATCGCTCTCGCTGCTCATCCGCTTTATCAGAGCCAGCAGGAAAAGCAATTTTACCGTCAGCACGTAGTACGCGATGCCAGTGACAGTCAGCATTTATCTCTCTTAAACACTTTCCCATCATTCTAGCTCTGCCGGGTAATCCACACAGGTCAGCGAGCAAGGCGTAACTTATTACCTGTCCCTCAGGCACTAAAGAAAGCGTTTTCTCTACTCGAGATTGTACTGCTTCATTCGGCATGTTGTATATTATCCTATCTATTAAGTTACTTAGTTAATAAGTGCGATAAACGTTCAAAAGAGAATAAAGAAATTCAGTTATGCGCCTTTATTGTGAACACTGTGGATATCCTCAAAAAACCTGTATTTGCTCTCACATTAACACAGTAGATACATCGTTAGAGATTGTGATAATTCAACACGAAAAAGAAGCACTTCACGCCAAGAATACGGCGCGCTTAGTTTCATTGTGTATTCCTTCGACGCGAATCATACTTGCTAATGATGTCGTCGCTATGCAATCCCTATCCGAACACTGCTCACGTCGACATTCAGTGCTTGTTTACCCAAGTGAATGCAGTACACCGATAGAAAATGTCGATGCCGTTGCACGTTCTGAGATCACAACGCTAATTCTAATAGATGGAAGTTGGAAACAAGCATTTGGTCTAGTTAAACAGAACCCATGGTTAACAAAGTTACCAGCGTTTCACTTCATTTCTGCACCCACTTCTAACTATGCTATTCGTCATACGACATTAAGCAATGCACTTTCCACGCTAGAAGCAACAGCTTATGCGCTACAGTGCTTAGATCAAATCGACGTTTCTGGGCTTTACAGAGCACAGAGAGCCTTACAAGATAAGTGGCAAGGCCCTATGTCACATAGAAGGCATTTCTAGCGTAGAACTTCGTTTAGCGCACATTACGCGTTCATGGGAACGAAGCCCTTTTGATCTTTGACTAAACTTATCCAATTTCGAATGGCAGGATAGGCGGAAAGGTCAAACCCGCCCTCGTGGGCAACGTGGGTATAGGCAAACAACGAAATATCCGCAAGAGTTAACGTGTCACCTAGCAAAAACGGCGTAATTTTAAGTTGATGCTCCATGACAGCTAGTGCGCGATATCCACCCGCTTGTTTAGATTCGTACTCCGCTTTCCTGTCCTCGGGTAGCCCTAAATAAACATTGATGTAACGAGCAACGGCGATATAAGGCTCGTGACTGTATTGTTCGAAAAACTGCCACTGTAAAAGTTGCGAAAAACTATAGGGAGAAGAGGGGATTAAAGGAGTGTTAGATGCTAGATAGTGCATGATGGCATTGGATTCTGACAACACCCTGCCGTCGTCTAGTTCAAGCAACGGAATTTTCCCATTAGGGGTCTTTTCTAGGAAAGAAGGAGCGCGTGTCTCTCCTTTCATAATGTCCACATCAATCCATTCGCAGGTTTTACCTAACAAAGAAAGAAGCAGTTGGAGCTTGTAACAGTTTCCTGAACGCGTGTCGCCGTATATTCGCACAATGATATCTCTATGACCTAAGAAGATTTACCATACCAACGCAATGTGAATACGACAATTATTAATAGCTGTTAGGGTGCGAGAAGGGATTAAGCGAGCCTTGTCTAGATACCACATAGACCGCTGCGAAAATATAAGGCAAAGAACAACAGACCCGAATAGACTAATGGTAGCGAGGGAGTTGAATTAACCATTCAACAATGAACAATAGAACCCATGAAATCGGTATTAACGCAATACACGCAGCCACTCTTGCCTTATCTCTTGGGGCAAAAACCCGCGCCCCCATTTTTAAGACTCGTTCTTTTTCGCTTTCTAGTTGCTCAATTGACGCAGCTGTAGAGAATTCTTCGTGCTTTGCACATCGTTTAATACCGTCTTCTATGTTTTCCTCTAGGTGCAGAACAGCAGCTTTCTGCTCTTTCTCAAGCATACTTTTAAGCTTTATTACCGGCCAATATAGATAAACGCTCACTATCCCCGTGAAGAACGTCACTACTAGTACATCAATGGAAGGAATGTCTTTTTTCAACCAAAAGATAGGAAAGATGGCCAGTGCCCCCATCGCAAATATGCTGTTAGTTGTTCCTAATTTTAAAATCGTCATGATGGACTTAAGTCGGTCAATATTTCCACCGGCTTGGGGCAAAACTTTAGAAGTTAGGTACTTAATGTTGGAGGAAATCTGAAACAAAAATAAAATGGCCAAGAACCAAAAGGGGACGGCTGTGGCCGTTAAGAATAAAACGTGTATTTCTTGTTTTACCGTGATCAATCCTTCGAATATGCAGTACACAATCGTGATCATAATAGAAATGATGATTGCATTGAAAATATGGTGTCTAAATTCAATGGCGAGTTCTCGCCTATGCGCCGAAAACTGACTAAGCTGGTTGGTTTTTACAAGCAAAGAAATAAGGGTGCTAGCCACGTTTTGATGCATTAAACGAAGCGCAAACCAAAAGTATCCTGTAATAAGCGACATACCAATAGCAGAGTTGAAGTCGCGCTGTGCACGTACATTTCCCACTTCAGGCCAATCTAACGCACCCGTAAAATAATGCACTGAAAGTAAAATCAGTGTTGTTAGCAGAGGAAAAAATCCAATAGAGGCACCTTTGTGCATGTTGGAATACGGGTTAAGCTTCATTTCTATAATTCGTTACAGGCAAAGGTGGCACTAGAATTAGCGCCGATTACGTTTTAATTTAAATCGGTTAAAACGCTCTAACGATAAGCTTTGTGTAGTGCGATAGCAATAAAAATAAACGTAAGAGAATGTGAACGACCACTTTTCGTTCGGCAATAAAAAACCCGCCATTTGGCGGGTTTTTTCAAAGCTGTGCTTTTTACTTGCGTAACTTCTGAATAAGACGAAGTTGAGCAATAGCTTCTGCAAGCTCGTGAGCTGCTTCAGCGTAGTTAAAGTCAGCGCCTGGGTTGGCGATGTGCTCTTCTGCACGTCGTTTGGCTTCTTCTGCTGCCTGCTCGTCAAGATCTTCAGCTCGAACCGCGGTATCAGCCAGTACGGTAACATTGCCAGGTTGTACTTCTAGTACACCACCTGCAACATAGATTACTTCTTCTTCACCGTGCTGTTTAACCAAACGCACCATACCAGGTTTAATAGCAGAGATAAGTGGCGCGTGCCCTGGGTGAATACCCAGCTCACCTTCGCTACCTGTCACCTGAATCGCTTCAACGCGACCTGAGAAAATCGCTTTCTCCGCGCTTACTACGTCCAAATGTACTGTCATTGCCATGTGAACCTCCTGATTAGGTACGTTAGCATGATGCTAGGCTAGCAACTGCTAGCCCTGTCATTATGCTTTCTTGGCTTTCTCTAGCGCTTCTTCGATAGAACCAACCATGTAGAAGGCTTGCTCTGGAAGGTGATCGTACTCACCGTCTAGAATGCCTTTAAAGCCACTGATTGTGTCTTTTAGCGATACATATTTACCAGGTGCACCAGTAAATACTTCTGCTACGAAGAACGGCTGAGATAGGAAACGCTGAATCTTACGAGCACGTGATACCACTTGCTTGTCTTCTTCAGATAGTTCGTCCATACCTAGGATCGCGATGATGTCTTTCAGCTCTTTATAGCGCTGAAGAACAGTCTGTACGCCACGTGCTACGTCATAGTGCTCTTGACCAATTACTAGCGGGTCTAGCTGACGAGACGTTGAATCTAGTGGGTCTACCGCAGGATAGATACCAAGAGACGCGATATCACGAGAAAGTACTACCGTTGCATCCAAGTGAGCAAAGGTTGTCGCTGGAGATGGGTCAGTCAAGTCATCCGCAGGTACATATACCGCTTGGATTGAAGTGATTGAACCTGTCTTCGTTGACGTAATACGTTCCTGAAGTACACCCATCTCTTCTGCAAGAGTAGGCTGGTAACCTACCGCAGATGGCATACGACCTAGAAGTGCTGATACTTCAGTACCTGCTAGGGTATAACGATAGATGTTATCTACGAAGAATAGAACGTCACGGCCTTCGTCACGGAACTTCTCAGCCATTGTTAGACCGGTAAGTGCAACACGTAAACGGTTACCCGGTGGCTCGTTCATCTGACCGTATACAAGCGATACTTTATCAAGTACGTTTGATTCGTTCATTTCGTGATAGAAGTCGTTACCCTCACGCGTACGCTCACCAACACCAGCGAATACTGAGAAACCGCTGTGCTCGATTGCGATGTTACGGATAAGTTCCATCATGTTTACGGTTTTACCTACACCCGCACCACCGAATAGACCAACTTTACCACCCTTAGCGAATGGGCAAACCAAGTCGATTACTTTGATACCAGTTTCTAGTAGTTCTACCGAGCTAGACTGATCTTCGTAGCTAGGCGCTTCACGGTGAATAGACATACGCTCTTCTTCACCAATTGGGCCTGCTTCGTCGATTGGGTTACCCAATACGTCCATGATACGACCAAGTGTCTTCGTACCAACTGGAACCATGATTGGGTTACCGGTATTTTCTACTGCAAGACCACGTTTTAGTCCGTCAGTAGTACCTAGTGCGATGCCACGAACAACACCACCACCTAATTGCTGTTGCACTTCCAGGGTTAGACCTGACAAGTCACCTTCGGTAACTCGTAGTGCGTCATAAACTCTTGGTACCGCATCTTGTGGAAATTCAATATCCACAACGGCGCCAATGATTTGGACGACCTTACCTTGACTCATAATTTGTCCTCGTTATCTCTTTTAAACCTTTGCCTACACCGCTGCGGCACCGCTCACAATCTCACTGATTTCTTGTGTGATTGCAGCCTGACGCGCTTTGTTATATACCAGTTGTAACTCATCAATGAGGTTACCGGCGTTGTCGGTTGCTGCCTTCATGGCAACCATTCGCGCAGCTTGTTCTGACGCCGCGTTTTCTACAACACCCTGATACACCTGAGACTCAATGTAACGAACCATTAGTGCTTCCAAAATTTCTTTTGGATCTGGCTCGTAGATGTAGTCCCAACGATGTTGATATTCTTCGTCTTCTGACTTTGGCAAAGGCAATAACTGATTGATCACAGGTTTCTGTGTCATGGTGTTAACGAAGTCATTGAATACCAAGAATACTCGGTCAATTTGTCCTTCGTCGTACGCTTTAAGCATAACGCGTACAACACCCACTACATCGCTCACAGACGGCTTGTCACCTAAACCAGATTCAGCAGCAAGCAACTTGCCACCAAAGCGGTTGAAGAAACTGCACGCCTTAGAACCTAATGCAGCGAAATCCACTTCTACACCCTGTTCACGCCATTTTTTGACGTCTTGAGTGACGAGCTTAAATTCATTGGTGTTCAAGCCACCACATAAGCCTCGGTCAGTGGAAATCACAATGTAACCGACGCGCTTGACTTCACGCTCTTCCAAATAAGGATGGCGATATTCAAGGTTACCGTTTGCAATGTGACCAATCACTTTAAGCATATTTTGTGCATATGGACGGCCAGAAGCCATGCGTTCCTGCGCCTTTTTCATTTTAGACGCAGCAACCATTTCCATCGCACTGGTAATCTTCTGAGTATTTTTGATACTCCCAATCTTACCTTTTATTTCTTTACCGCTGGCCATGACTATCTCTCCGATTACTCAACGAATTGCGCTGGTGGTTAAACACCAGCACCATTGATTACCAAGTTTGTGTCGCTTTAAAGTTTGTTAAAGCGTCGTTCAACTTAGAGGCAATCTCGTCGTTGTAGTTACCTGATTCGTTGATAGTCTTCATAAGGTCAGCGTGTTCGCTGTTCATGTAAGAGTGAAGAGCGGCTTCAAAATCTAGGATTTTGTTAAGCTCGATACCCTTAAGGAAACCTTTTTCTACCGCGAACAGAGATACACCCATATCAGCAATTGAAAGTGGTGCGTACTGCTTCTGCTTCATTAGCTCAGTTACGCGCTCACCGTGCTCAAGTTGCTCACGAGTTGCATCATCAAGGTCAGAAGCAAACTGCGAGAACGCCGCAAGTTCACGATACTGAGCTAGGGCTAGACGGATACCGCCACCCAACTTCTTGATGATTTTAGTCTGTGCAGCACCACCAACACGAGATACCGAGATACCAGCGTTAACCGCTGGACGGATACCTGCGTTAAACAAGTCAGTTTCTAGGAAGATCTGACCGTCGGTAATTGAGATTACGTTAGTTGGTACGAATGCAGATACGTCACCAGCTTGCGTTTCGATAATTGGAAGCGCAGTCAATGAACCTGTCTTACCTTTCACTTCGCCGTTTGTGTAACGCTCAACGTATTGTTCGTTTACACGTGCAGCACGTTCTAGTAGACGTGAGTGAAGGTAGAATACGTCACCTGGGTAAGCTTCACGGCCTGGTGGACGCTTAAGTAGTAGTGAGATTTGACGGTAAGCAACAGCTTGCTTAGACAAATCATCATATACGATTAGCGCGTCTTCACCGCGGTCACGGAAGAATTCACCCATAGTACAACCAGAGTAAGGCGCTAGGTATTGAAGCGCAGCAGACTCAGATGCAGATGCTGCAACCACGATAGTGTGGTCAAGTGCACCGTGCTCTTCTAGTTTACGTACTACGTTAGCGATAGTAGATGCTTTCTGACCAACCGCTACGTACACACACTTAATGCCTGTACCTTTTTGGTTGATGATAGCGTCAACAGCCATTGCTGTTTTACCACACTGACGGTCACCGATGATAAGCTCACGCTGACCACGACCTACTGGGATCATGGCGTCAACTGACTTATAACCAGTTTGTACTGGCTGGTCTACCGATTGACGCTCGATTACGCCAGGTGCAATTTTTTCAACTGGTTCGAAACCAGCTGCATCGATTGCGCCTTTACCATCGATAGGCTCACCTAGTGTGTTTACAACACGACCTAGTAGTGCGTTACCTACTGGTACTTCAAGAATACGACCAGTAGATTGTACTTTATCGCCTTCTTTAAGGTCCGCATAAGGACCCATAACAACTGCACCTACAGAGTCTCGCTCAAGGTTTAGTGCAATTGCGTAACGGCTTCCAGGAAGCTCGATCATTTCTCCTTGCATTACATCTGCAAGGCCATGAATGCGGATAATACCGTCAGTTACTGCGACGATAGTACCTTCATTACGTGCTTCACTGCTTACATTGAACTGTTCAATTCTTTTCTTGATCAGTTCAGCAATTTCAGTGGAATTAAGTTGCATGCTCTTATCCCCGTTATGCTTGCAACGCGTCTGCTAGACGGTTCAATTTCGACTTTACGGAACCATCAATAACTGTATCGCCGGCATTAATTACCATTCCAGCGATCAGGGCAGGGTCCACGTTACAATTAAGCTTCACTTTACGTGCCAAACGTTTTTCCAAAGATGCAACCAACTCATTTTGTTGCGCATCAGTCAGCGTAGATGCTGAGGTTACGTCCACTTCTATTTCTTTGTCGTAATCTGCTTTAAATGCATCAAACAAAGTAGAAATTTCAGGCAACGCGGCTAAACGTTTATTCTCAGCCAAAACCTTAACCAGGTTTTGGCCGTGTTCGTCGAGTTGCTCACCACAAACATTGTTAAAAATGTCGGCAAGCGTGTCAGCGGCAACCGCACCAGACAAAAGCTGGTGCATGTCATCGTTCGCTGCTACAGCGCCTGCAAAGGCGAGCATTTCTTGCCATTTTGCAACGGCGTCTTTCTCGACAGCAAAATCGAAAGCAGCTTTAGCATAAGGACGAGCAACGGTTGTCAATTCAGACATGGCTCATCTCCCTATTAAAGCTCAGCGACAAGTTTTTCAACAATGTCGTTTTGTGCGTTTGCATCGATTTCACGTTGTAAGATTTGCTGTGCGCCAGCTACTGCAAGTGCAGAAACCTGCTTGCGCAAATCTTCTTTGGCACGATTGCGTTCAGCTTCAATCTCGGCATAACCAGAAGCGATAATCTTTTCGCGTTCCGCATGGCCTTTTTGCGTTTCTTCGTCAACCAATTGGTTGGCACGCTTTTTAGCCTGCTCGATAATTTCAGCTGCTTGCGCTTTCGCATCTTTCAATTGCTCAGTAGCTTTCGCTTGAGCAAGCTCTAGGTCTTTCTCTGCACGCTCAGAAGCTTCAAGCCCATCGGCAATTTTCTTCTGACGTTCTTCAATCGCTGCCATTAGTGGAGGCCATACATATTTCATGCAGAACACCACGAACACAGCGAAGGCGATTAATTGACCAATAAAAGTGGCGTTAAAATTCACAATCGCCCCTCCTCTTAAAGTTCGCTAAAAAAGTGTTTAGTAGAATTAGGCACCAACAGCGAACAATAGGTATAGAGCGATACCAACACCGATCATCGCGATGGCGTCGATAAGACCCGCTACGATGAACATCTTAACTTGTAGTTGAGGTGCTAGTTCAGGTTGACGAGCAGCAGATTCAAGGAATTTACCACCTAGTAGACCGAAACCAATAGCGGTACCTAGGGCACCAAGACCAATCAGTAGTGCAACAGCGATGTATAACATTTACGTCTCCGATTTAAGTTAAATTTAAAGTTAATGTTTAAAAGTCAAACTCTGTAAAAACGGTGTCGATTAAAAATCAAAACCGACACCCGTTAATGCTTAGTGGTCTTCACACGCCAGGCTTAAGTACACGATGGTAAGCATCATGAAAATAAACGCTTGAAGCGGAAGTACCAGAATATGGAACACAGCCCACATGAAGTGCAGTGGAAGCTGGAAATAACCAATTGTAGCAATCAAAATGAAGATTAGCTCACTGGCATACAAGTTACCGAACAAACGCAGTGCTAGTGAAAGCGGACGCGCAAGCAAAGTAACGGTTTCAAGAATAAAGTTCACCGGAATAAAGATAGGGTGACCGAAAGGCTGCATAGTCAGTTCTTTTGCAAAACCGCCAATGCCTTTCATCTTGATTGAATAGAAAAGAATAAGAATAAACACGCCTGAAGCCAGTGCGAACGTTAAGTTAAGGTCAGTGGTTGGAACTGCCTTGTTGTAAACGTCGTGTGGATCCATGCCAAAAGCCGCTTGGCCGATAAGACCAGATACCCATGGAATAAGATCAACTGGCACCAAGTCCATAAGGTTCATTAGCAATACCCATACAAAGATAGTCAGTGCTAATGGCGCAATAAGTGCGCTCTTACCATGGAAAGTGCTTTTAACGTTGTCGTCAACAAACTCAACAACAAGCTCAACAAACGCCTGCATTTTGCCAGGTACGCCGGTTGTCGCTTTTGAAGCAACGCTTCTAAAGATAATTAGGAAAAGAAGACCAAGACCGATAGACCATGCCAGTGTATCAACATGCCATGCCCAAAAACCGGCGTCAGAACACGCTTTGTTAAAAGCAATTCCGTTGTCAGTTGAGCACATGGTGGCATTGGTCAAGTGGTGCTTGATGTATTCTGAGGTAGTGTATTCAGATGCCATTGTTTAACCCAAGTTGTAAAGTGTAAAAATTTGGTGACTGGTTCTTTTGTCTCAATCGGTCGAATACGTTGTTTTCGTTATCGCAACGCCTCGCGCTGTCTTTATTCTTTCGTACCGTAATGAAACATGGCTAGCCCGTGGCTAGCGGTTGTAATCACAAATGCCATGAAAATCTCTAATGGCGCGGCGTTTAAGCCTTTAAAAGCAATTACAAATAAAATGATTGTCAGTGCCAGCTTCAATTTTGAGCCTTGGCTAAAACTCCGTGCAACAAGGTCGTTTTTACTGGCACCTGCGTAACGAAACGCGAAAGCCATAAAAACACTGTTCGGCAGAATGCTGATTAAAGCGCCTGCCGCTGCCGACATGGCGGAATGACTTCCCCCTGCGGCGCCTGCGAAAGCGGTAACGACTAGGGCTGTAATAGCCTGAAAAAGTAGCCCTTTCTTGGCGAGGTCTAACCCGCGTTTTGCTAACTTGTTCGTCACTTTTACTCGCAGCTTGTTCACGTCTTACAAAAAGCGTCAGAAGTATACTGTTTTACCGACAATTTTCAACAGTACAACGCTTTTTGAAAGTTATTCTGAAAATTTTCTATTGCTATAACCGGAAAGGAGAGTGTCCGGTGTTTGCACCGAACAGCGTATCAATTGCGGGTTGGCAAAGGGAGCTTCTCTAGTAATTTTATTTTAAACTATTGAATTTTAGAGATAATTCCATCTAATTGTTCAAGGTCGCTAAAGCTAATTGTCAGCTTGCCTTTGCCTTTCGCATTGTGGTCAATACTCACAGGAGTGCCTAAATTTTCTGAAAGTCGTGTCATAAGGTTTTGCACATCGGGATCAACTTTCTTCTCAGGCTTAGGTTTAGCTGGCTCCAAAAGCTTTTTAACAAGCTTTTCTGTATCGCGCACGGTAAGACCTTTGCCCGATACTACTTGCGCAGTTTCAGACTGGGTATCACCTTCTAGCGCTAACAGCGCTCTAGCATGACCCATTTCAATATCGCCATGCTCGACTAACAGTTTCACGTCGTCGTTCAAATTATTCAGACGAAGTAAATTTGTCACTGTGGTGCGTGATTTGCCCACCGCTTCAGCAACTTCTTGATGGGTAAGCGCGAACTCATTCATTAAACGGTCGAGGGCTTGCGCCTCTTCCATAGCATTTAAATCTTCACGCTGGATATTTTCGATAAGCGCAATGGCCACTGCCGCTTCGTCAGGCACGTTCTTAACCAAACAAGGCACTTCGTCTAGCTGTGCCAGTTGTGAAGCTCGCCAGCGACGTTCACCGGCAATGATTTCATAGCGGTGCTCGTCGACTTTTCTCACTACGATAGGCTGAATAATACCTTGCGCACGAATGGACGATGCCAATTCTTCTAATGCCTCAGGTGACATGTCTTTTCGAGGCTGATACTTGCCCGGCACTAAGTATTCAATAGGGAGTTTACTCAACTCACCGTTGGTTGAATTTACCTCGGCGGCATCTTGTTCTTTTTGAGCAGATGATTGGCTGGTTGCGAGTAGCGCATCTAAACCGCGGCCAAGGCCTCTTTTACGTGCTGACATAGTGTCCTCTATGGCATGTGCTGATAGTGTTCAGCTTATTGTCGTTTAACTTGCTTTTGCCTGTGCAGGCGTTGTTTTGTCCCTACGACGCAGTATTTCACCCGCCAGTGCCAAGTAGGCTTTAGCGCCTGTCGAAGACTTATCATAGTACATCGCTGGCGTACCGAAGCTTGGTGCTTCAGCTAGACGAACATTGCGCGGAATAACCGTGCGATAAACCTGTTCACCAAAATGGCGCTTCAACTGTTCTGAAACGTCGTTAGCAAGGCGATTGCGCGGGTCGTACATAGTACGCAATACGCCTTCAATCTTCAATTCTGGATTCACTACGGATGCCAATTTTTGAATGGTATCCATAAGGGCAGTGAGGCCTTCTAGTGCATAATATTCACACTGCATAGGCACCATTACCGAATCGGCAGCCGCCAAGGCGTTCACCGTTAACTGGTTTAGCGAAGGCGGGCAGTCGATAAAGACAAAATCGTAGTAATCCATAACGGGCTTCAGCGCATTGCGAAGCCTTACTTCACGGGCAAACATTTCCATCAGCTTGATTTCTGCCGCGGTTACGTCACCGTTCGCCGCGATGAGGTCATACTTGCCGCTTGTCGCTTTAACGATAACATCGTTAATTGGCTTTTCTTCAATCAACAATTCAAATGCCGTAGATTCAACGTCGTATTTATCAACGCCGCTTCCCATGGTCGCATTACCTTGTGGATCGAGATCAATGAGCAACACCTTACGTTTGGTTGCTGCCATTGACGCTGCCACGTTAACTGCAGTGGTTGTCTTTCCAACACCACCTTTTTGATTCGCGATCGCGATTACCTTAGCCACGTTAGATCCTGTTCTCGTCTATTTCTATTTTTCGGCTATTTCTTTTTTAGCCAAACCAGATGTCGTTCGCCTACCAAATTTGGCACAGTGAGGTTTTCCGTTTTGCTCACATGGAAGTGATCACTCACTTCGTCTATCTCATCTTGTGGAAACTGACCTTTAAGCGCCAAAAATTGACCTTCTGAATCTACCAGATGCTGACACCAGTGCAACATATCTTTTAGCGAAGCGAAAGCTCGGCTTAGCACAATATCGTAAGGCGTATCGCCATTATGCTCTTCAACGCGGCTTTGCACAGGAGTTACGTTAGTTAATCCAAGCGTGTGCACACATTGGGTCATAAACCGTACACGCTTGCCCAATGAGTCAAGCAATGTGAATGATTTATCTGGAAACGCGATTGCCAACGGCATACCTGGAAGGCCAGGGCCCGTTCCAACATCAATGATATTGTTACCATCAAGAAAGGGCACAATCGCCAGCGAATCTAGAATGTGTTTCACCATCATTTGCTTAGGATCGCGCACAGAAGTCAGGTTGTACGCCTTATTCCATTTGTCCATAAGCAGCACATAGTCAACTAACTGCTGCTGTTGCTTATCACTTAAATCTAGTGAAAGGGCATCGAGTCCAGACACCAAAATGGTGTGCAATTCTTGCTGTATCGTCATCGAAAAATCTGTCTGTTCGCGTTAATGTTTTTTGCTCTACACAGTCCATACCATAAACACGCGTGGCGAATCGTTATTTGCCGCTCATTTACAGCCGTTTGTTACTGCAGCTCTTCATGCTCGATACAAGTGCGCTTGAAAAATGCACCTGAATTCATCAAAGCCGCACAACGAATGTAAATTGGTGCAATGGGACAGTGTGAAAAGCGCCGAGTTTTTCTAGTTTTCGCATAGTTTAGGCAATTATGATTATCATAATACGCGAATAAATAGGAAAAACTAAGCGCTGTGAGTAATGTGTTGAGTTAAGCGCGTGTTTTACGCACTGATTTTCTCTTGCTTGCGCAACATGCCGTGTTTTTTAAGGTAAACCAGCAGTAAAGAGATGGCCGCCGGGGTAATGCCCGAAATACGCGATGCTTTACCGATTGTTTCCGGTCTGGCTTCGGTTAACTTGGCTACAACCTCGTTCGACAAGCCGGAAATCTTGCTGAAGTCCATATCAACCGGCAACAGGGTGTTTTCGTGTCGCTGCGTTTTCGCGATTTCATCCATTTGACGGGCAATGTAGCCAGCGTACTTAATTTGAATTTCCACTTGCTCTGCAGCAACCGGATCTTCAAGACCTGGGCCAACACTTTCAATTTCCATTAACTGACCGTAAGTCATTTCAGGTCGACGGATCAGTTCTTCAAGAGAATGTTCACGACTCACCGGATTTTTCAGCATGGTATTGAGTTCCGGCGTTGCCGCGTGATCAGGGTGGATCCACTGACCGCGTAGACGCTGCAGCTCACTTTCTACCGCTTCCATCTTGTCGTTAAATTTCGCCCAGCGCGCATCATCAACAAGACCAATCTCTCGGCCCATCGCGGTTAAACGGCTATCGGCATTGTCTTCACGAAGCAGTAGTCTGTATTCTGCACGGCTAGTGAACATGCGGTACGGCTCTTTCGTACCCATGGTGGCTAAGTCGTCGATAAGTACGCCCATGTATGCTTGGTCGCGGCGTAAAATCATCGGGTCTTTTTCTTGAACTTGTAGCGCTGCGTTTGCGCCTGCTACTAACCCTTGCGCACCCGCTTCTTCATAGCCAGTAGTACCGTTAATTTGGCCAGCAAAGAACAAACCTCGAATAAACTTCGTTTCCAGTGTTTGTTTCAGATCGCGTGGATCAAAGAAATCGTATTCAATTGCATAACCCGGACGAACAATGTGCGCATTTTCAAAACCTTTGATCGAGCGGACAAGGTTCATCTGTACGTCAAATGGCAAACTGGTTGAAATACCATTTGGATAAACTTCAATGCTGTTTAAACCTTCTGGCTCAACAAAAATTTGATGCGATGTCTTATCTGCAAAACGGGTGATCTTATCTTCGATACTTGGGCAATAGCGCGGTCCGATACCTTCGATAACCCCTGTAAACATGGGTGAGCGATCTAATCCCCCGCGAATGATATCGTGGGTTTTTTCGTTAGTGTGGGTGATATAGCACGGGATCTGTGTAGGGTGCATAGTTCTATCACCCATGAACGAAAATACCGGCGTAGGATTGTCACCAGGTTGAGGCTGCATTACAGAAAAATCTAACGAGCGAGCATCAAGTCTTGCTGGTGTCCCAGTTTTTAAACGGTCAACACGAAACGGAAGGGCACGTAGTCTATCTGCAAGTGCGATAGACGGTGGATCGCCGGCACGACCGCCGCGATAGTTTTCAAGGCCAATGTGAATGGTTCCGCCAAGGAAAGTACCCACTGTCAGTACCACTGACTTGGCTTTAAACTTCAAGCCCATTTGCGTAACAACACCGCATACCTGATCGTTTTCAACAATCAGATCGTCAACGCTCTGTTGGAACAGGGTTAGGTTTTCTTGATTTTCAACAATGTCGCGAATGGCGTTTTTGTAAAGCGTACGGTCAGCTTGCGCACGCGTTGCACGAACAGCTGGGCCTTTAGAAGAATTCAATGTTCTAAACTGAATACCGCCTTTGTCGATAGCCAGTGCCATTGCACCGCCTAACGCATCGATCTCTTTTACAAGATGACCTTTACCGATCCCACCAATTGCAGGGTTACACGACATCTGGCCTATCGTCTCAATATTGTGAGTGAGCAACAGCGTATTTGCACCCATGCGAGCAGCTGCAAGTGCCGCTTCTGTACCTGCATGTCCACCACCTACAACGATGACATCAAATGCTTCAGCATAAAACATGGTTAAACCTCACTATTAACTTACGATAAGCCGATTAAAAACTAATTTTTCCCACGCAGAGACTGCTGAAAAAAGGGCGCGTATTTTATCTGACTTATTGGATAAAGAAAATGATTAAATTTTCCTCAAAACCTGTTTTTGAAAAGGTGTGATCGAATTATAAGATCTTAAGATCTCTTTTAGATCTGTTTATTTTTACTTTTATTAGGATCATCAAGATCTGTGGGTAACCGATCAAAGCACATAAAGATCATCAAGTTACGCGATCAATAACATTGGGAAACCCCGATCCATAACCCTATCTCAAACTTGTGTATAAATGGCCTTTTTATCCACACCCCGAATCGTTTGAAAAGTTATTCTTTTTTCGATCAAAGCTTATGCACAGTGGTTTGTAGGATCCTATCCACAGGGGTGATCAAGATGTGATCCAACTGGGGATAAAATGTTTGCTATTTATGTATCGCGATCAAAAGATCGTGTAGATACGTGCGTTATAGCGTGATCACATTGTGGAGGAGATCTTTTCCAAAAGCTGTGATTAGATCGCCCGATCGCATTTATCAACACCTTCAAAAAAACTGCACGTTTTTATGAACGACAAGATTATTTTTTCAAAACAGCCCATTTTTCAGGAGAAAAACATAGGAGCTGACCAAAATTCAGTCACTTTTATAAGGTAGAAGTGGGTCTGAAAGAATGGTTATTTGTTTAACTGAAGGAGATCGTTGAGTGTATCTATGAATTGAAACCGTATCGTTTTGGTAAAAAGCGGGATCAACAGACTAAGTGATTCGCTATTACTTAGCACAACAGGAACATGCAATAAGGTTTAATGAAGGAAAAGACCTAGCAGAGTAAGGGCTAGGTTTCGAGAGAGGGGAAACCAGGTGCTATTAACGCACCTGGTTGGGTTGATAGCGTGGCTGTGAAACAGAGCCTTGCATGTCTTCTTGTTCAATGGTTAAGCCTTCACGGCGGCTCGGGCCTTGAAACCTAACCTTGTAAGTGTCGTACTCTTTAATCGACTCAAAACAATAGGGGCCAAGGGCATTTTCAAGTTCGGCTAAATTGTGATTGGTGATCAAAATACAGTTTTTCTTGTTTACTAAGCGCTGTCTTAGCAGGTTACCAAACCAGCTTTGCGCATTCTTCTTTAACACACTTTCGTTTACACACACTTCATCAAGAATAAGCAGATCGACGTCTAGCAGTTCCTGATTGATCTCCCTAAAGCGCTGTCCTGCGTTGTCTGAAGCCCCAAAATCAAACGAGAAATTGCGCATTTCAAGCAGTGTAGACAGTTGACGATAAAGCACTGATATTTCGTACTGCTCTATAAGTTGATGGGCAATAGCACCGGCAATATGTGATTTACCACGACCGTAATCGCCGTAAAACAGCATCATATGCGAGCCGCTTTGACGCCATGCAGGGTCGTCATGGGCAGCAATAAAAGACTGAGCTATCGATACGGCTTCAATCACATCGTCACTGTCTTCAACTAAGTTGGCGAAGGTCCATTTAGGATTCAGATCAGAACGGCCATGAATAGCCTCTACACGCGCTTTTTTACTACGCTGCTGTAGTTGTGATACTTCTTCGTTCGCTTTCGCCTCGTACTGCTTACGCAGCGTTTTATAGTCGATGTATTCACGATTGGGATCGACGTCTTTGTTGAGCGCTCTCGCTAAATTAGCAATTTTGTCGGTTATACGATCCATAACGAATTAACTCTTCTTAGTTGCGGCATACTTTTCCACCAGCTTTCTAGCATTATCATCTGCTTCTATGCCGGCTGCAACTTTCACTTGTTGTGTTCCCACCACTTTTGTTGGGGCGTAGCCTGAAGCGAGACGCTTTCGCTTGATATTGTTGGCAAACTTTTGTGTCCATTGAAATTCGCTAAACACCGAACTTGGCCTTCCCAACCAATAAGCAATGAATTCACCCACTTCGTTGTCATCAAATGTTTTATCGATAATACCAAGTAGCGAGGCCATTTCTTCAAACAACGCCTTGTTGGGCGTCCAATTAGGGGTCATGGCGCTATGACGGGAATGTAGTTGGTCGAAGTCTGACTGCGGCTCGCTTAGAAGCGGAAGAAGTAGGGTTTTCCCGTTGATTGTATGCTCAAGATCAAGTTCAAGGGGCAGGGCAACCAAACCCACTTGTTCAAGCTGCTTCACCAAGCTATTGATTTGACGACCGCGTTGGTAAGGCTCGTCTTTGCTGTCGCCGTTTAGCAAATTCAATAATTGCTTATAATCAATAGGTGCCGACGATGTCGTTGCCGAATTTGCACCTGTTCGAAGCCCAAGTAAATACAGTACCCGGCAATCGTTAGAAAGGGGAGATTGCAACGCCGCCAGTTCAGCTTGGGTAAGGTTGCTGTTCATCGCATTGGTTCCACGTAAAAACGCTTGTTAAGCATTGGCCAGCTTTTCGTCAAACCATTCTACGGCGGCATCTTCAGGGATAGGGTGTTCTAGCACATCGATGTATAGTGCGTCGGTAATTAACGTGCCACCTGCGTTTTTAATGTGTTTTTCCATTTCTTTTGCGCCGAAACAAAAGGTGTCGTAACTGGTGTCACCTAGCCCAATAACGTAGGCGTTTACTGCGCTTAAATCTGCGCCCTCTAACTGCTTTGCGAACGGCTGGATGTTGTCAGGTAATTCGCCAGCACCGTGGGTTGATGTACACACGATCCACGTTGATTCTGTTTTAATCTCATCTAAATTTGGTTCTAAGTGAATAGTGTGGGTGTGCCCGCTCGCATCAAGTTTTTCCGCAATGGCATCAGCCACATATTCTGCGGCACCTAACATGGTGCCGACGATGATTTCAAAATGCTTGCTCATTAATGGGTTGCTTCTCTATTTACGATTGTCGTCTTAACGTAAGTGCGGCTTATCCCGTAGGTTATTCACCTTCTTACTTTTATGGTCACGCTATTTGCCGATACAGAACGATGAAAAAATCTTACCAAGTAGATCGTCTGACGTGAATTCACCGGTTATCTCACATAGTGCCTGGTGAGCCAAGCGCAATTCTTCAGCAAGCAACTCACCCGCCATAGCATCATGCAGTTGTTGTTCGCCAGTGCTTACATAACTGTAGGCTTGGTCGAGTGCATCTATGTGTCGTCTGCGCGCAATAAATTGACCTTCAGTTGTAGTATCGAAGCCCATGGTTTTGGCCAGATGTGCTTTTAGCGTGTCGACGCCGCTACCTTCTTTGGCTGATAGATTGATAACTGAGATATCACCTTGCTCGGTGGCAACTGTGCTTTGTCCAATATCTAAGGTACTAAGGTCGGCCTTGTTGCGAACTACGGTAACGGGGATGCCTTGTGGCAATCGGGCCATAAATTCTGGCCATATTTCATAAGGGTCGATAACAGCAGTTGCGGTAGAGTCTACAACGAATAATACGTGGTCAGCTTCATTGATAGCTTGCCACGCGCGCTCAATACCAATTTGTTCCACTTTATCTGGGCTTTCTCGAAGTCCTGCTGTGTCGATAATGTGCACCGGCATACCATCAATGTGAATATGCTCTTTAAGCACGTCTCGTGTGGTACCGGCTATATCGGTAACAATGGCGCTATCTCGTCCTGCCAGGGCGTTTAATAAGCTCGATTTACCGGCGTTAGGTCGCCCCGCAATCACCACCTGCATACCTTCGCGCAACAAGGTGCCTTGTTTAGCCTGTTCGCGCACTTTGGTTAAGCTTTGCATAATTGCGCTTAAGTCACCTGATACTTTCCCATCAGATAAGAAATCAATTTCTTCTTCAGGAAAATCGATGGCCGCCTCTACGTACATACGAAGATGCACGATTTGGTCAGATAGCGTTTGAATTTGTGTAGAAAACTCACCCTGTAGCGAGCGCAGCGCACTTTTTGCTGCCTGTTTAGAACTTGCATCAATCAAGTCGGCAATCGCCTCTGCTTGCGCAAGGTCTAATTTATCATTTAAAAAGGCTTGTTCACTGAATTCACCTGGATTGGCAAGCCGGGCATCGCCCGTTGCAAGCACGGCATCAATCAGCATGTCCATGACAACTTGACCGCCATGGCCCTGCAGTTCAAGTACATCTTCACCGGTAAATGAGTTAGGTCCTTTAAAAAACAGTGCTATGCCCTGGTCTATTACGCTGTTGTTAGCATCAACAAACGGCGTATAGGTCGCAAGACGTGGTGTTAGTGCGCTTGGTACTAAAGCCTCTGCGATGGCTTTAGCCTTAGGACCTGAAACACGTACTATACCTACGCCGCCACGACCGGGCGCTGTCGCTTGTGCGGTAATAGTGTCGGTAGAAAGGGTAAGTGATTCCATAATTAGTCGCGGAAGTTTTTAAATTGGAAAGGTTGGCCTAAGTTCGACTCTTTAACCAGTGAAATCACTTGCTGCAAATCATCACGCTTTTTACCTGTTACGCGAAGTTCTTCGCCTTGAATAGCCGTTTGCACTTTGATTTTGGCGTCTTTCACCAGCTTCACAATCTTCTTCGCCATCGGCTGCTCAATACCTTCTTTAAAGGTAATGGTCTGACGGTAAGTTTTACCGTGGGCATCGTAGGGTTTAACATCCATAGATGAAGTGTCGACGTTACGTTTAGACATCGCCGTTCTAAACATGCTTTCCATTTGCTGAAGTTGGAATTCAGCTTCAGCTTTCATGACCACGGTTTTTTCTTTGTACTCAAAGCTCGCGTCAATACCGCGAAAGTCGAAACGCGTTGATAGCTCACGGCTTGCGTTTTCAGTGGCGTTGCGTACTTCTTCCATGTTGATTTCAGAAACAATATCAAATGATGGCACAGGTTATTCCTCTTAAGACAAAACAGCCCGCATAGGCGGGCTGTATAATTCATTGATCAGCGTGTTATTTACTGCTGATGCCCCGCTTCTCCATTGAAGCATAAATCATTTTGGCTTGAACCAAGGTAATCACGTTACTGACTAGCCAGTATAGTACCAGACCTGCAGGGAACCACAGGAAGAATACACTCATTGCTACCGGCATCCATTGCATGATTTTCTGCTGCATTGGATCAGTAATGGTGGTTGGCTGAAGTTTTTGCAATAGGTACATACTTGCGCCAGTTAGAATTGGCAGCACAAAGTATGGGTCTTTTGTAGAAAGGTCAGTGATCCAAAGCACAAAGTCTGCATGGCGTAGTTCAACACTTTCCATCAGTACCCAGTAAAGCGCAAGGAAGATAGGCATTTGCAGAAGAAGAGGTAAGCAACCGCCCATTGGGTTTACTTTCTCTTTGCGGTAAAGCTCCATCATAGCTTGAGACATTTTTTGTCTGTCGTCGCCAAAACGGTCTTTTAGCTGCTGCATCTTAGGTGCTAAGTTGCGCATACGTGCCATTGACTCGTATTGCTTCTTAGTTAGCCAGTACATCGCGCCTTTCACTACAATAGTGATAAGGATAATTGCCACACCCCAGTTATTAACTAGGCTATGAAGGAAGGTAAGAAGGGCGAACAGCGGCTGTGAAATCCAGAAAAGAATACCGTAATCAACGGTTAGGTCTAATCCGCGCGCAATTTTCGCTAGGCTTTCTTGATCTTTAGGACCCATGTAAAGGGTAGACGCAAGGGTTTTGGTTTCACCAGGCGCTACGCTCTCAGACGGCGATAATACACCAATTACCGCATACTGATTTTTCAGATTACGAGAATAAAGCGTGTTAGTTTGCTCTTGTGAAGGTACCCATGCTGATACAAAGTAATGTTCAAGCATGCCAACCCAACCCGCTTTCGTGGTTTCGCGTAGGTTGTCATCTTCAATCTCGTCGAACGAGTACTTCTGGTAGCGGTCATCTTCCGTTGAAAATGCAGCACCACGGTACGTTGGCATAAACATGTTACCGTCGTCTTCAAACTCCATCACTTGCTTAAGCTGTGCGTACGGTTGAACCGTTGCTGCGCTGCCAGTACCATTTTCCACGCTATAGCTTACGTTTACGTCGTACTGACCTTTAGTGAAAGTGAAGGTTTTGGTAACTGACAAGCCTTGGTTGTTTTTCCATGTAAGAGGAATAACAAGGGTGTCGCTAGTCATTTCATAATAGTCACTTTGTGCATTATACACCGGGCGGCCACTGCTGCTTGCATCAGGCCCTTGAGCACCGATTAGACCACTTTGCGCTACATAGAGACCGTTGCCAGAGCGAAGTAGGCTGTAAGGAATATCCGAACCTTGCTCTACCGGAAACTTAAGTAAGTCTGCTGATACCACATCGCCGCCTAGCAAATCGATGCGTAAATCTAGCGTATCGGTTTTAACTTCAATAATGCGGTTTGAGCTTTGCGCCGCTGCGATAGGTTGTGCAGCAGGAACGCTATCACTACTAGGTACATCTTCGCTGCCATTTTCATTAAATGACGGTACGCCTTGTGATGTCTCTTGCGTTTGTTGTTGCTCAACAGGCACAACTGGCTGTGGCCCATAATCTTTTTGCCATGATTGCCAAAGCAAAAAGCTAACTAGCGCAAGGCCAATTATCAGAAAACTACGTTGCGATTCCATAGAGGTCTCTTTATTTTGAGTGTTTATCTTGTTGTTTTTCCGGCACTGGATCATATCCGCCGGCATGCAAAGGGTGGCATTTTAATATGCGTTTAATAGATAACCAACCGCCTTTTACTAATCCGTGCGTTTTTAATGCGTCTATAGCATACCAAGAACAAGAAGGATGGAAACGACATCGTTGCCCTAACATAGGGGAAATGAACCATTGATAAAATTTTATCAATGCCAATGGCACTGCAATTAAGAGTTGCCGCAACGCTTGTTTAATTTTTTCCATAGCTTGTCCAATGTAGCGAAAACTTCTTGGTTGCTAAGGTTGTCAGCGCCAGACTTGCCAATAACGATAATATCGACATTGGGTAAGTTGTGCTGTTTATGCCTAAAACTTTCTCTGACTAATCGCTTCAAACGATTTCTATCGTGAGCTTTACGGATACGTTTTTTCGCGAGCGTAATGCCTAAACGAGGAGTTGAAAGTGTATTTTTTCTGGCTAGGACAGTAAAAGAGGGAGATACAGCTGGGGTTGCGTTATCAAACACATAGGTAAAGTGGGTGGGAGTTAACAGACGTAACTCCCTAGAAAAATTATTCTCGCCCACTTTGGCGTCTTTCAATTAAGCTGAAAGACGAGCGCGGCCTTTTGCACGGCGAGCTGCTAGTACTTTACGACCATTTTTAGTCGCCATACGAGCACGAAAACCGTGAGAACGCTTGCGCTTTAGATTGCTCGGTTGAAATGTTCTTTTCATGACCAAAGTCTCACTTATATTTAGTTAAACATAGGCGTTTTTGGTAACACATTATGCTGTTGCCAGAACAATGTGGTGTTTTCACCAGAAAAGCCCATCGAAAAAGGACGCTGAATTCTAGAGATCTCGGGGCGTGCTGTCAATGCATATTCTCGCTTTTCGGATGAATAAGTGAACAATTTTTGCATTTTCTAATCGATAGCTTAATCGATAACGC